>CAZEBY010000071.1:6472-12154 GCA_964510565.1 uncultured Lachnospiraceae bacterium
TTCTCAATCAGGTACTGGTTATTTCCCAGCGGTTGAATTTCCAGATAGTCATAAAAGCTGGCGATTTGTTGAATCTCGTCCTGTGACTTATTGTGAACCATGGCGGAAAATAATTCGCCGGCTTCACAGGCTGAACCCAGCAACAGGTTTTCCCGGTTTTCGGCCAGCAGCGACTTGGGGATCCGCGGTTTTTTGTAAAAATAATTAAGATGCGATTCCGAAACGATCCGATACAAATCCTTAATGCCAGCCTGATTTTTGGCATAAATGATAATATGGTTGGTGGCATTCAGCCGGATACTCCGCTCCCGGCTGGACAGCGTATTCATGGCCTGAATCGAGGTACAGCCCTTCTTCTCAGCCAGATCCATAAGCTTGACAAAAACCTTGGCTGAGGCTACCGCATCATCGAGAGCCCGGTGATGATTCTGTATATCAATTTTAAAATGTGAGCAAAGCTTTTTAAGGTTGTGACGGGTTATCTGGGTCAGCAGACAGCGAGACAGCGCCAGCGTGTCCACCGCGGTGTTTTCCCGGACAATCCCATGATCGGATAAGGCCTTGGTGAAAAAGCTCATATCAAAAGCGGCATTGTGGGCCACCAGGATGGTCTCACCAGCAAAATCAAGAAACTTCTCGAGTGCCTCCCATTCTTCCATCCCATCTGCCACCATCTGATTGGTAATATTGGTCAGATTGGTAATAAACGGCGGTATTTCACAATGGGGATTCACCAGGGTCGAAAAGCTGTCGATGATCTGTTTGTTTTTAATCCGGACGGCCGCAATTTCGATAATCTTGTGGTTGCCCGGCACCAGACCGGTCGTTTCAAGGTCAAAAAAAGTAAATTCACCACAGAAATCCTGATCCTGATTACCGTAAACCATATTGAGCTGATCTTCAACCAGATAACCCTCGACCCCATAAAGGACCTTGATTTTTTTCTTGTGGCTCAGTTCCATCATTTCCGGATAGGCCTGCAGTACTCCGTGGTCAGTGATCCCGATGACATCATGACCAAAGTTGGCCGCCTGTTTCATGATCTGATCGACCTTACTGACTGCATCCATAGCGCTGAACTGACTGTGCAGATGAAGCTCCACCCGTTTAACCGGGGCATCGTCGGTTTTTTTTGTCTCTTTGGCCAGATTGATGTTGCGGGGATAAAACATCATTTCCCGGGAATATTCATCATAATTGATCTTGCCTTCAACCAGATACCAGCTACCTTCTTTAATGCCTTCAATGACCTCTTCTTTGTCGGTGAAGATTTTACAGGTAATACTGTTGGTATTATCGGTGATATTAAAGGTCAGCAGGGTCTTGTTATTTTTAAGCGGCCGGGTACTGACCCCAAACACCCAACCCCGGATGACCAGACTTTTCCCTTCGGACTCGCCATTAATATTAAAATCCACATTTTTCAGCCAATCCCAGGGATTGGTAATTTTTTTTCCGGTGACCACGTCCCCGGGCTTTTCAGCCTTGGGAAGCTTGGCCGGGCCGGACGAACTGCTGGCGTTGGCCGTGGCCGTAACCGGCTTAATCGCAGCTAATCGTTTTTCCAGATCCTGCTGACTTTTTTCTGCCACCGAATCTTCATCAGTAAAGCGGACCACCAGTTCCGATTCGAGACCATAATGCTCCGCAATCAAGCGCTTGAAACGGCCGGTAAAAATTGCCAGCGCTTCGCCATCGAGTTCCCCGGTGGAGCGACCACGAACATAGAAAGTGTTGCCTTCCGCAACCAGGGTATTAATTAACAGAATATTGGCAATTTTCTGATTGATGCCCACCAAGAGCTGGCTAACCCCCTGGCTATCGATGTCCAGAAGATGCTGGCCATCCTGATATTTAAGTGGCAACACCTCGATTTCGAGGACCTTGGCATAGTCAAAAATCTCCTGCATTTCTTTTTTTATAAATGCCGTATCGGTTTGTTTTTTCGGACTGGAAAATTTAAAAATCAATTCCTCTTGACTGGAATTGATTTTTATACTATCGGTAATCAAATGATAGTCCGCTATTATTTTTTGATATCGTTCTTGTCGTCGGGTTAACACACTCAAAGATCTCGCCTCACATTTTTTCTATTTCTTCCATTAATACCGCGATAATTTCATTCTCGGCAATGCTTTTTATTATTTCACCCTTTTTAAATAATACTGCTTTATTCTTTCCCCCAGCAATGCCAATATCAGCAGCCTTGCCTTCCCCGGGGCCATTAACAATACAGCCCATCACGGCTACCTTGATGTTCTTTTCGACAGTTCGCAGCTGTCGGTTAATTTCCTCAGCGATGCCGATCAGATCAATTTCAGTACGCCCACAGGTGGGACAGGAGATCACTTCCACCCGGGGGCGACGGCCAGAATATAAACCGATATCGCTGAGAATATCCCGGGCAACCTCGATTTCTTCCAGAGGGTCTCCGGTGATCGACACCCGCAGGGTATCCCCCAACCCATTAAGCAGCAGATAACCGATGCCCAGAGCCGATTTAATTGCCGAGTTGCGTAGAATTCCGGCCTCGGTAATCCCCAGATGCAGGGGATAATCGTATTGCTCCGAAAATTGTTCGTAGGAAGCGATAGTAAAGCGGACATCGGAAGCCTTCATCGAAACCACTAGATTATCAAAGCCGGCATCTTCCAGAATCTGAATGTGGCGCCGGGCTGATGCTACCATCCCGGCCGGAGTAACCTGTCCGTCATTTTTTTCTAAAATATCTTTTTCCAAGGAACCGGCATTCACGCCAATCCGAATCGGAATACTCCGTTCGGTAGCCATCGCTACGATTTCCCGGATGCCTTTTTCGGAACCAATATTGCCGGGATTAATACGCAGCTTATCAACCCCATTTTCGATCGCACTTAAAGCCAGTCGATAATCAAAATGAATATCCGCCACCAGCGGAATATGGATGCCTTTTTTTATCCCGGCAATGGCCCCGGCAGCCTCCTGATCGGGTACGGCTACCCGAATAATCTCGCACCCAACAGCTTTCAGGGCATTGATTTGAGCAATCGTAGCTACGACATTTCTGGTATCGGTATTGGTCATTGACTGAATCGCGATGGGATTCTCCCCGCCAATGGCCACCCCACCAATTTTGACGACCCGGGTATTTTTTCGTTTTTTCATTTCGTTCTCCTATGCAGCCAACCGTATAATATCATTCACCGCAATCAGGACCGCCAGGGCGATCAGGGCGATGAAGCCAAAATAATTGATCTTCATTTCCAGTTCGGGACTGAGTTTCCGGCGCACCACCATTTCAATCAGAATAATAAAAATCCGCCCGCCATCAAGGGCTGGCAGCGGAAACAGGTTGATAATCCCCAAATTAACACTGAGCATGGCGGTAAATGCCAGCAGAATAATCACTCCACTCTGCAAAAAGGTATCGACCATCGATACCATGCCGATCGGACCAGCTAATTGATCCAGGCCCACCTGGCCAGTAAACAGCATCCCAAAGCTCTGAAAAATCAATCCTGAAAAGCGCCAGGTATTTAAAAAGGCCGTGCCGATGGCATCAAAAATATTGGTATGACCGGTAAACAGAGCCACCACAATCAGACAGACCACGGCAAAAAGAATGTTCATCGCCGAACCGGCCACCAGCACCAGTAGTTTTTGACCCTGACTTTTTGCTTCATAACTGCGGGGATCCACAGGAATCGCCGGATCTTTGGGAATCAGATCGCCGGCTTCATCAAATTCCGGTTCTTCACCCCGCATTTTGCAAAAGCCGCCCACCGGAAAGGCCCGAATTGTAAACAAGGTTTCTTTGCCCTGCCGGCCAAACAGTTTTGGCCCCATGCCGATGGCAAATTCTTCCACAAAGATGCCGCTTTTTTTTGCCACTATAAAATGTCCCAGTTCATGAACAATCACCAGGACACATAAGATCAACAATGTAATGAGGATGGTATATAAATTCAAATTTTCACCTACGCAATGCCAATGGTTAATTTGGCAAAAATATAAATTAACGGGATGATAAAAAGGATGCTGTCAAAGCGATCCAAAATTCCGCCATGACCAGGTAATATGGTCCCAAAATCTTTTATCTTGGCTTTTCGCTTGATCATCGATGCCATCAGATCGCCACATTGTCCGGCGATACTTCCAAAAACGCCTACGACCAAGTATAAATACCAGGGCAGCACAAAACTGAAATAGGAGCTGAGAATGGTGCCATAAAGGATAGTGGACAAGGCGGCCACCACCACCCCCCCGACCGAACCGGCAATGGTTTTTTTGGGGCTAATCAGGGGCGCAATCTTGCGATTACCAATCGATTTCCCGATAAAATATGCCGCCGTATCGGTTGTGAACGCGATCACGAAAATCAGCCACATATAGTAGACCCCTTTATTGACCGTTTCAAAAAGGAACAGATGGCCAAACATAATCGGCACATAAATAAGTCCCATCAGGATAGCGCTGCCGCGTTCGATCCCCACATTTCCTGATAAGATTTCGTAACAGAAAATAATGATAAAAGCCACCAGCAGAACCGGCATCAAAAAATAATAGTCCAATTTAATGGTAACCATTAACATCACCGTCAGGATAATCATCAGAACCACATTTATTTTGGGTCGAATCATTTTGTTGATGGCTCGGGTATATTCCATCGTTCCAACAAATGCCAGGAATGACACGCCGATAACCAGAAAAAAACCTCCGGTATAAAAGAGAAAAATGAGCACTGGCAGACCGATTACCCCGGTCCAGATTCGGGTTTTCATGGAACTTTTTTCCGCCCGTCTGCTCTGAGCTCTGACCCGTTCCGCTTGCCGGCTCTCGAGACTGCTACTCGGCCGATCCATAACGGCGATTCCTTTGCTGATAATTTTCAATCATTTCATAATACATCTCGACTTCAAAATCCGGCCAATAAACGTCCGTAAACATCAATTCTGCATAAGCTACCTGCCAGAGCATAAAATTACTGAGTCGACTCTCGCCGCCAGTTCGGATTAAGAGATCTGGATCCGGCTGACCCTTGGTATAGAGTTGCGCGCTGATATCCTGTTCCGTTACCGCTTCCGGGGCCATTCCCTGCGCCATCACTGCCTTAACAGCATAAACAATTTCATCTCTGCCCCCGTAGTTTAAGGCAATATTTAGCACCAGTCCGGTATTTGCTGTAGTGGTGTCCATGGCTTTAATCGCTGCTTCTCTGACTTTTTTTCCCAATCCATTTAGGTTTCCGATGACATTGATTTTAACATTGTTTTGATGGAGTTCACCAACTTCTTTGTGAAAATACTCAACGGCAATATTCATCAGTCCATCGACTTCTTCGGGACTCCGTTTCCAATTCTCGGTGGAAAAAGCATACATGGTAATGATTTTTATACCCGCATCGGAGGATGCCCTCACGATTTTTTTCAATGTCTTCATGCCGGCATTGTGGCCAAATAATCGGGGACGATTTTTCGCCTTCGCCCAACGGCCGTTACCGTCCATGATTATGGCTATATGTTCAGGCAGGTTATCTTTATTTAACTGACTCGTCATATTGCACCTCTATTTCTATCGATTTTACACAATTGTTCACTCGCTTTAGCTACCAATATTATATGCTATTTTTTAAGATTTGTAAATTCTATCACCGGGAGACGAATTGAAACAAGCTTTATTTAAGACTCAATTTAACGATTGTTC
>CAZEBY010000072.1:0-11687 GCA_964510565.1 uncultured Lachnospiraceae bacterium
CGGGTTACTGATGAGCTGGCGTTTGGGGTGGCGAATCTCAATTTGAATCAGGATGAAATTGAGCATCGGGTTAATGAAATCATGGATTTTCTGGGAATCCGGGCGTTTGCCGAGCGGACGACGGATGCCCTTTCTGGCGGACAAGCCCAGAAGGTGGTGCTGGGGAGCATTCTGGCGATGAAAACTCCGATTCTGCTACTCGATCAGCCGACGGCCGAACTGGATCCCAAAACCAGCTCGGAGCTCTATCGGCACTTGGGGCAACTGAACCGGGAGAAAAAAGTCACCACTTTAGTGGTCATGGATAAATCTGGTGCAGTATTAAAAGATGCCCATCGGGTGCTGGTTATGGAAGCTGGGATGGTCAAAGATTTTTTGCCGGTTGCTGAATATCAGCAAAAATATGGCGTTCGAAAAAACAGTCGCCAGGCAGAACCGATCCAAGTGGATGAAAACACCGACGTGATCAAGTTAAGCGGTGCCTCGCATACCTATAAAGGAGGGATAACCGGCTGTCACCCCCTGAATTTTAGTCTAAAAAAGGGCGATTTCACAGCGGTCATCGGCCAGAACGGTTCGGGTAAATCGACCATGCTCAAGCTCATTGAAGGATTGGTCAAACCAAGCGCAGGCTCGGTGGAACTGTTTGGAACCCCGGTGACCAAAAAAAATGTCGGGGAACTGCGGCGCCGGATTGGGTTTTTGTTTCAGAACCCCGATGATCAGATCTTTTGCAGCTCGGTACGTGATGAAATCAGCTATGTTTTAAAAAATAAGAACCTCAGTACGCAGCAAATCGAAGAAAAGATTCAAGAAACCCTGGCCTTGATCGGACTGGCGGGTCTCGAGGAAATGCATCCCCAGCGGTTAAGCCGGGGACAACGACAACTATTGGCCTTGGGGTCAGTGGTCATTAATGACCCCGAGCTGATCATTGCCGATGAACCGACCTCCGGCTTAAACATTGCCCAAAGTCAAGTGGTCATGGAAAAGCTGGCCCATCTCAGCCGTCAGGGTGTCACCATTTTGCTGGTAACCCATGATTTTACTGAAGCCAGAGATTTTGCCAATCGGATTGTGGTAATGCACAACCATCAACTGGCTTTGGAATTTAAAGCTGAAAAAATAGATACTTATCTGAACGAATTGGTTCGACTGGAACTGATTGAAGGAGGCGATTTTTAAATGTTTAAACTGAAAGAACTGGATCCACGGCTCAAACTGACCTGGTGTTTGTTTTTGGAGTTGACCGCTCTGGTGTCGCGCAGTATGCTGCTCAATGGCATTCTGCTGGGGGTGATCCTGATTTCTGAACTGCTCTCGGAGAAATCACTAAAAGCTTTTAAAATGTTGTCGATTGTGTTGCTGATTATCGGCACCCAGGTATTGATTATCAATCTGATCTTTGGACGTGAAGGCGAACTGATTTATTCCTGGGGCATTTTGCAGATTTACGGTGGTTTTATTGCCACCTCAATGCTGGCTTTTTTAAGAATCGGCATCATCTCATTTTCGGCCTATCAATTCGGGGTTCATACCGACCCTATGGATATGGCTCAAATGCTGATTCACTGGCGGATTCCCTATCGCTATGCCATGCTGGTGCCAATGGTGGCCCGGTTTTTTCCAGTGATGATCGGGGAATACCAGTCCATTTGCAATAGTCAATCGGCCCGGGGGGTACCCAATGATACCGTGGTTGAGAAAATCCGCAACCTGCCGGCCTCAATTTTACCGCTGATGTATCGGGCCATGCGGATATCCAGTGATGCGGCGCTATCGGTGGAACTCAGAGGCTACGGCCGCCATACAACCCGAAATTTTCAGAAAAAAATCAATCTCCATCCAATGGAAGGCATGACCATCGTCTGTCTGATGATCGGGTTTGGCGGAGTTTTGATTAAAACAATTTTATAACAGTTGAAAAACTGCGTAGATAAAAAATAATTTATACAAAAAAGGAGTATAACATGCAAAACGAACAAGCAATTGGAAAAAAAAGTATTTTTAAAACGGACACCAAATCTTTAATTGGTGCCATTGTTATGGGGATCGTCTTTGTGATTGCCTGCCAGATTACCGGTCAGATCGATAACATGCTGCCCTGGGGAAAAATGGGAATGTTACTGATTAATGGAACGGTATGGGCATTTTTTACCGGGATTCTGACCCTGCTTTACAGACAGCCCGGCGGACTGATTGCCGCTGAAGTGGAAGCCCTGATTTCAATCATGTATACACCCCTTTGGCCAACCTTTATCTTTGCCAACGGCATTGCGTCCATCTGGGTATCCTTCGTGGCTGTAAAATGTGACATGAGCAAATGGTCGCATCACATTTTGGCTCAGGGTGGCGTTTGTGTTTTAGGAAACGCCATTGTGGGAGTGGGTCTGGTTTTCATTCTTGGTCTGCCGGTGGGTGTTGCGGCGGTATCCAGCCTGATAACCATTGGTGTAACCTGGCCATTGGCAACATTGGCTCAAAAGAAAGTTTATGATGCATTATTAAAATCAGGAATGGTTAAATAATCCATAAAATCAAAATTTGATAAAGATAAATCAAGTGCTTTGGTATCTGTTTTAGAAAACAGGTGCCAAAGCAATTTGTAGTTTTACATGTAGTTAATGAGATCACAATTAAGGAGAAAGCGAAGATGAGTCAGGATTTACGGGTGTTTTTAGAACAATTGGAAAAGGATGGGGAAATCTGCCATGTGACGGAACCGGTTAAGCGGGAATATGAAATCAGTACCTTGATGATGGAGCTGGAAAAACAGCGGAAGTATCCGGTGATGTGGTTTGATCAGGTAGAAGGCGGCGACATTCCGGTGGTGACCAACATTCTCGGCACTAAAGGCCGGTTTGCCAAAGCCATGGGCGTTAAAACCGAAGACCTCTCCTTTGAGTTTGCCGAACGGATCAAAAATCGCTTTGATAATGTTAAGGTGGTTGAGAACCCGCCCTGTAATGCCCATGTGCTGACTGGCGATGCGGTGGATCTGACTAAGCTGCCGATCATTACCCATTTTCCCATAGATGCTGGTCCTTACATTACCTCGGGTGTGACCGTAGCCAAAGATCCCGAAACTGGCTGTGAAACGCTGGGCTTTCATCGGCTGCAGCTAAAAGGAAAAAACAAACTGGGGATTTCTTTCCACTCCCGTCAGCGGATGTGGGAATTTTTCAGAAAGAGTGAGGAACGGGGCGAGAACATGAAAGCCGCCATCTGTATTGGCGTTCACCCCAATATTGCCTTGGGTTCGCAAGCCTCGGTGCCCTATCATCTGGGGAAATACGGTGCCATCGGCGGATTATTTGGGGAACCGCTGGAAGTATCCCCCTGTGCCACCATGGATCTGAATGTGCCCACTTATGCCGAAATTGTACTGGAAGGCGAAGTGCTCTGCAATGTTCGGGAACCGGAAGGTCCTTTTGCCGAATACACCAATTATGCCTGTTTCCGCAGCACTGAAAATGTTTTCCAGGTCAATGCCATCCGTTACCGGGAAAAACCGATTTTCCACGATTTGACCCCGGCCATGAGCAGTGAGCACATTACTATTGTCTCGATCCAGCGGGAAGGGGATATCACCAAGTTTTTAAAACAGAATCTGCCCAACATCAAGGCCGTTCATTCGCCACTATCTTCCTGTGGGATTTTCCACTGCTATGTATCGATGAAGAAAACGGCTGAAGGTCAGGCGCAACAGGTTATGTTAACCGCTTTAGGCATGGACCATCATATTAAAATGGTAATTGTCGTGGATGAGGACGTCGATGTCTTCAATGAACAGGAAGTGCTGTGGGCCATGGCCACCCGACTGCAGGCCGACAAGGGCGTCATGATCTTCCCCAATATGATGGGCGAAACCTTGGACCCCTCAACTGGGGACGACGGCCTCACTGCCAAAATGGGCATCGACGCCACCAAACCGCTTAGCGGTTACTCACCAAAAATTGACATCGACGAAAATGTGATTGAAGATATCAAGCGATTGTTTAAATACGTAAAATAAAAGAAGGATAAAATATGATAAAAATTGCGATTGACACCGGCGGCACCTTTACTGATTACACGTCGGTGGGCTGTTTCGGGGATCAGGCCGAACAGCGGATTGCCCTGAAAAACCCCACTAATCATGATCACCCGGCTCAGGGGATTCTAGCCGGGCTTAAAGAATTGGCGGTGGCTTGGGGAACCGATCTGGAAAAACTACTGGCCCAGACCGAAAAAATTTCGTTGGGGACGACCCTGGCCCTCAATGCCCTGCTGGAGAAAAAAGGCGTTAAAACCGCCCTGTTCACCACCGCGGGATTTCGGGATGCGCTGGAAATTCGCCGGTCCCAGCTGGCTAATCAGTGGGATCTGGCCATTGAAAACCCGATGGTGCTGGTGCCGAGGCGGCTGCGTTTGGGCATCGAACAGCGGATGGATTACCAGGGGCAGATCATTAAACCGCTTAACGAAGGAGCTGTTCGGGCAGCCTGTCAGAAATGTCGGGAAGCTGACGTAAAAGCGATTGCGGTGTGTTATCTGTTTTCATTTCTTAATCCAGCGCACGAAAAACGGACGGCTGAAATTATCCGGGAGGAACTGCCCGATGTGTTTGTTTCCTTATCATCGGAAGTCTCACCCCGAATCCGGGAATATGAGCGCACCACCACAACAGTGATCAATGCCTATTGCACCCCGGTGCTGGCTGATTATCTGAAGCAGGTCAAAAAAGAACTGGCGGCATTTGGCTGGGATCAGCCGGTTCATATTATGAAAAACAGCGGCGGCCTCAGCGATTCGGGGGCCCTGGAACGTTTCGGGGTGCAAACCCTGTTATCCGGTCCGGCTGGTGGGGCTGTCGGCAATGAAGCTCTGGGTAAAGCCCTGGGCCGAATCCATACCGTATTGGCCGACATGGGCGGAACCAGCTTTGACCTCCATGTCGTCAGCGGCGGGGTCAATCAATTGGTGCCGCAAACCGAGCTGGATGGCTATCCCTTAAGCATACCAATGATCGATATCCGCTCGATCGGCGCTGGCGGTGGCAGTATTGCCCATGTCGAAGCCGGTGGCCGGGTGCAAATTGGTCCGGATTCCGCCGGTTCTATTCCTGGCTCGGCCTGTTATAACCAGGGCGGTGAGAACCCCACCGTTACTGATGCCCTACTGGTGCTGGGACTGATCAACGGCGATAATTTCCTCGGCGGCAAGCTGCCACTATCCATGGAACAGGCGGTTAAAGCGATTAAGGAAAAGGTCGCCGATCCTTTAAATCTTTCGGTGCAGGATGCCGCCCGGATTATTTACAGCATCACCGCCGAAATGATGGCCGATGCTCTGCGGCTGGTGACGACCCAGAAAGGGAATGACCCCCGAATTTACAGCCTGATCAGTGCCGGCGGCGCCTTTGGTCTGTTTGCCGCCCGGATTATGGAATCCCTGCAAATGCCGGAAGCGCTGATACCGGTGCAGGGACCGGTCTTCTGTTCCTGGGGAATGCTGGGAGCCGTCTGCCGTTATGACATCAACCAGAGTATTCTGATGGAAAAAAGATGCTGGGATGCCAAGCGCTTAAACGACATGGTTGCGGCGATGAAAGCCGAAGGGGTAGCGCAACTAAAGCGGCTGGGGGTAGCGAAAAACCGCCAGCGCTTTGATCTGATGCTGGAAATGCGCTATGTCAGTCAGCACCACGAGATCTCGGTGCCCTGGACCTTGGGTGAATTCAGTCCCGAAAGCATCAAAGATGTCGAGCAGGCGTTCTATCAAACTCATGAAGCCATTTATGAATATGCTGAAGTCAAGGATTGGGAAATCATCGATCTGCATCTGGCCTGTTCCGAATGCGATCAAGCGAATATCCTATTCCCCACTACAATAGCCATAACTGGCGTGACTACCAAAACCGTTGCCGGTGAAGTCTTTAACAGTCACGGTGAGATCAGTGTCCCGGTTTACCGCGAGGGCGATTTAACAAAACGCATTAACGGTCCGGCGTTGATTGATTTTGTCTATACGACCTTGATTGTGCCCCTAGGCTTTTTCTGTATTCAGGAAGATGAAGGCATCTTCGCCCTCAGAAAGGAGACGACCGATGAATTGGCGAACTGACGACATTATTAACCGCACGGTGATTATGAACCGTCTGGACAGCATCTCCAGCGAAATGGGGATCGCTCTGGAGCGCTCGGCCCATTCCCCGATTTTTGCCGAAGCTTGTGATTTCGCCTGCTGTATCTGTGATGCGGCCGGAGATCTGGTCTCTCAACTCAGCGGCATTCCGATTCTGGCCACGGCGGGATCATTTAGCGTTAAAGCGGTGCTTAAAAAATTTGGTACGGCGATTGCCGACGGTGACGTGTTTATCATCAATGATCCTTATGACGGCGGCAATCATCTGCCGGATATCGGCATCATTACGCCTGTATTTTACGAGGATGAGCTGTTGTTTTTCTGTGTCAGCCGGGCCCATCACGGCGACATCGGCGGCTCCACCGCCGGCAGTTATAACCCCAAGGCGACGGAGATTTTTCAGGAAGGGTTGCGGATTCCGCCGACCCGACTGATGAAAAACAACGAAATGCTTACCGACGTGCTGGAGCTGATCCGTCTGAATACCCGAAATCCGGAGATGCTCACCAGCGACTTTCTGGCCCAGATCGGTTCCAACCGTCTGGCCGCCCGTCGAATCAAAGAGATGTTAGGTACCTATTCGGTGGCTACCGTCAAGAAAGCTGTGAGCGAGTCCTTGCTTCAGACCGAAACCCTGACCCGTCAACGGATTGCAGAAATACCAGATGGCACCTATACGGCGGTGGATTATATTGATGATGACGGGTTTCAAACCGAACCGGTCAAAATTGCCGTGACGGTGACCATCAAGGGGGATCGGATGTTGGTCGATTTTACCGGCACCGACGCCCAGGTCAAAGGCTTTATCAACACCTCGGTGGTGACGGCCACCTGCGCTTCCGGGATCGCGGCGTTGTGGTTTCTGGGCAAAGATATCCCCCGAAATAGCGGTGCCTTCCGCTGCATCGAGGTGAATTTACCGGTGGGCTCCCTGGTTAATCCCAATCTCCCGGCGCCAATGACTCTCTGCACCCTGACCCCGGCCAGCGAAATCATTGGAACGATTTTTAAAGCCCTGGATCAGGCCCAGTCGGGCCGGGTATCGGCGGGTTACCATCGTTATCTGGGACCATCCTACTATGGCGTCGATCCCCGCAATGATCGCTACTATGTCGGCTTTTCTTTCTGTTCGCTGGGCAGTGGCGGGGCCATGGCCGGCCACGACGGCAAACCCTATATGGCCACCTTATCCAACTTCGGCGGGGTCAAGGCCCCCAATATTGAGTCCAACGAGGTGCAATACCCCCATCTGACCCTGCATCATGAGATGGATGGTGATACCGCCGGGGCTGGTGAATACCGGGGTGGCAGCGGCATGAAATACGCTTTTGAGATCACCGCCGAAAAAGGCGATGTAGTTAATTTTGGCGACGGCATTAAATTTGCCCCCTACGGTCTCCGGGGCGGTCATCCGGGTAGCAAAAACCGCAGCGTCTTTGTTCATGACGGCGAGCAGATCATCATGGCAAGCAAGGAAGCGCCCCGCCATGCGGTGAAGGGCGACCGGGTTTATTTAAACACCAGCAGCGGCGGCGGATGGGGCGATCCGCTCAAGCGAGCGCCGCAAAAAGTCTATGATGATGTCCAAGACGAGATCATTTCCAGAGAAACCGCTGAAACAGTTTACGGGGTCATCATTGGTGACACCGGCATCGATTATGAAAAAACAAAAAAACGGAGAAACAACTTATGAAAATTGCTGTGGGAATTACCGGGGCATCCGGTGTTGTTTACGGCATCCGGCTGCTGGAAGCCTTAAGGGATACTGAACACCATGTTTCGCTGATCTTAAGCGAATGGGGAGCCAAAACCATTGGTCTGGAAACCAGCTATTCTGAAGATTACGTGTTGTCATTGGCCGACTGTGTCTACGACAGCCGGGATATGGCGGCGGCCGTATCCAGCGGTTCCTATGGCATCGAGGCCACCGTGGTTGCGCCCTGCAGCATGAAGACCTTAGCCGGGATTGCCAATGGCTTTAGCGATAACCTGATCGTTCGAATCGGCGATGTGGCCTTGAAGGAACGCAAACCACTGATACTGATGGTTCGGGAAACGCCACTGACCCTGATTCATTTGCGTAACATGACTGCCGTAACCGAAGCTGGTGGGATTATTCTGCCGCCGATGCCGGGCTTTTACCACAAACCCCAATCCATTGATGATATCATCAATCAAAGCGTCGGCAAGGTCTTTGATATGCTAAAGATTCCCCACAATCTGTTTACCCGCTGGGGTCATGAGGCTGATCATGAGTGAGCGCATCAAACTGACCCAGGGTAGCGGAAAAACGGCGCTTTATTATGAGATTATCCCGGTCGGCAAGGACTGGCTGATTCTGCTCACCGGTGGGGATGCCCATATCGGCTGCACCGCCATTGGCGATGATGGCCGGCTCAGTAGCTATACCCCTCGGTCACATAAGGACGATGCTTTGGCGATCCCGCTGGCTAAAAAAGTTTCGCAAACCTTTTCTTGTATCTGTACGGTTGTAGCCGGATTCCATCTCGATGGGATTACCCGGGAAGAAATAAGTATTGTTATCGACAATGCCGAGAAAGGGATGATTCAGGTGATGACAGCCATCGAATCGAAAAACAGATCATCATAAACTGAGAAAATTTTCAGCAAAAAAAAGTGACCCATCAGATTACAGGGTCACTTTTTTATTGAGTCGATTCAGTGCCAACAAAATACTCCGGGTTTGCGGTGGTGAAAACATCACGTAAATTCGTGACCGTATCGAGATGCTGATGGAGCGCACTTCGTCCGGTCGCGGAATTTCGCATTTTGATTGCATCAAGAATGGCCTGGTGATCACGGATAATCTGTGCATACCGCTTTTCATCCCGCAGTTCAAAGTTTTTCCAGCGTTTAACATGAACATATTCCTCTTTAAGAAGATCCAGGACATTGCCTTTTCCGACTGCGTTCATCAGATTACGATGAAAGGCCGTATCGGCAGTATTAAAATCATTAACCGTTATTTCACGGCTGATGATTTTTTTTTGCGTAGCGAGGTTTTCTTCCAATTGGCTGATCAGTTCAGTGGTATCCGAAAGCTTCATAATCCGATACAAGGCTTCCTGCTCCACGGCCTCCCGAACATAGAGAATGTCTTCCACCCGTTTCATGTCAATCAAGCTGACATAGGTACCCCGTTGGGGATAAACGGTAATCAGATCCAGGGCTTTCAGTTGGGTGATGGCATTACGAATAATATGTCGGGAGACGCCATAGGTCTCGCAAAGATCATTTTCGCTGATGCGGACACCAGGCATATAAACAAGGGTTTCAATTTTATGAAATAAATCCTGGTAGACTTCTTCAGTTGTTAAAAAATTTCGATTGACAAGATACATTAAGTTGTCCTCCTTCAGATTTGATCATCGAAAAGTAAATAGTGAACCTTTTTAAACATTAATTATAATATTTATAAGTGCTATTTGCAATCATATTTTGATGTTTATGGGAATTCAGGAGTTTTGCATTTGGATGGGCGTGAGCATTTTATAATAACGTTTACATTGATAGAATCTAGTTTTAGAATATTGTTCGAATATTTACAAATTAAATGTTTACATGGGATTAAAAGTATGCTAGAATGATCTCAAATTTAACTTGTCGACAAGTAAACAAGAATACAAGAAGACAAGAATACAAGAATACGATACAAGGAGAAGATTATGTCACTTAAACTATTAGAAGGTGTAAAGGTCTTGGAACTGGCTACGTTCATTGCCGCTCCGGCAGCAACACGGGCAATGGCCGATTGGGGTGCTCAGGTTATTAAAATTGAATCCATCGGAGGCGATCCAATTCGCTATGTTGGACCAGGGAATAAAATGCCTTTGGATCAGGATGAAAGTCTGGCTTTTGACTTTGAAAACGCCAACAAACAGGGCATCGCCTTGAATCTGAAAAGTGAAAAAGGGATGGAGATTTTCATGAAGCTTCTCGATGAAGCCGATATTTTCGTCACCAATCTGAGAACTCAGGCACTGGTCAAACTTGGTATCGATTATGAAACCCTTTCCAAGAAAAAACCGGAACTGGTTTTTGGACAGGTACTCGGTTATGGTGCCAAGGGTCCATTGAAAGACAAACCAGGATTTGACTTTACCGCATTTGCAGCCCGTGGCGGATACAGCGGCACCTTGTATGAAAAAGGTACTTCGCCAGTCAATATTGTTCCTGGATTTGGGGATCATGCCTGTGGGATGTATTTAGGAAACGGTTTGCTGGCAGCCTATATCCATGCAATGAAGACAGGGAAAGGCGAAAAAGTTACTGTCAGCTTATACCATGCGGCAGTTTATGGTTTGGCGATCGTGATCCATTCAGCCCAGTATGGCAACAAGTATCCAATCAGTCGTGAAGATATGCTTAATCCACTGCAATCAACCTACATCACCAAAGATGAGATCTGGGTTCAGCTGGCGCTACCGGATTATAACCGCACCATCGGAAAATTCAGCGAAGTCATTGGTCTACCGGAACTGGCTAAAGACGAACGTTTTGATACCCTGGCTCACGTGTCCCAAAACCCGCAGGAACTGAACCGGATCATTTTTGCGGCGATCAAAGAAAAAACCTTGGAAGAGTGCACAAAAATGTTTGATGAAGCTGATCTTTGCTTTGAAATCTGTCAAACCTGGGATCAGGTGGTCGAAGATCCACAAGCCTGGGAAAGTGACATTTTTGCCAAACTGGATTATCCATCCGGACCAAAAGCGATGACGCGTACACCGGTTATGTTTGAAAACGCTGGTTTACCGGATTATAAAAAAGGCCCAACCTATGGTGGCAATACTGATGAAATCTTGAGCAGTATCGGTTTTACCGCTGAAGATATTGAAGCAATGCGAGGAAAGGGTGAAATACAATAATACGGACACTGGGAATCGATATCGGGTCAACCACCTCGAAATGCGTTCTGCTGGAAGATGGTAAGCGCATTATCGGAACGGAGCTTCTGGTTGCCGGGATTGGGACAGTTGGCGCTGAAAAAATCATGGAAACGGTCCTCAAAAAGGCTCATTTGAGCCGGGAGGATATTGACTTTGTGATGGCGACTGGTTACGGACGCCGCAATTTTGATCCGGCTCACGGCGAGTTAAGCGAGCTGAGCTGTCATGCCAAAGGGGTGCTGTTTACAAATCCCCAGGTTCGCACGATCATTGATATTGGCGGCCAGGATGCCAAGGTGTTGCGGATCAACGACAAAGGGGTCATGGAAAACTTCATGATGAATGATAAATGCGCCGCCGGAACTGGCCGGTTTCTGGATGTCATGGCAAACATTCTTCAGATGCCCATTGGTGAATTGGAAAAAAGGGCGGAATTAGCCGAAAAACCGGCTAAAATTTCCAGTACCTGCACTGTGTTTGCCGAGTCTGAGGTTATTTCACAGCTGGCAACAGGGGAAACGGTGGAAAACGTCATCGCCGGTATTTGTAATTCAGTGGCAAGCCGGGTTGCCGGGTTGGCCAAGCGGGTTGGCATCAAAGAAGAAGTTTTTATGAGTGGCGGCGTCGCCCAAAACGGCGGGGTCAGAAAAG
>CAZEBY010000073.1:0-11585 GCA_964510565.1 uncultured Lachnospiraceae bacterium
AAAAATTCAGTCTTCTATTGTGAACACCATTCCGCTATGGAAAAGCCAGATGGTGTTGGCTTTGGGAGTGGTGCATTCCGGACAGGCCGCCAAAGCCCAGCGGGAAGTCACCAATATGACTAACGAATTGTTGCGTAAAAATGCCGAAACCCTGAAGATGGAATCCATTGCCACCGCCAAAGAATCGGAACGGGGCATCGTCGATATCGAAACCCTTCGGATTTCCAATGAATCGTTGATTTCCACCTTTGACGAGGTGTTGCGTATCCAGACCGAGGGACGCCAGAAACGAAAAGAAGTGGAAGCTGAGCTGGAAAAACTGGAAAATGATTTAAAAGTAAAAATGTTAGAAATCAGAAGATAAACAAAAAAGACAATCAGTGCTAAAGACTGGTTGTTTTTTTCTTAGTAAGCATAATCGGTTGAGTATCGCTTCCTGATTGCTAATCGGTCAGCGGCTAAAGAAGATGACACGGTACGCGATTAATAATTGTATGATTGTCCAATGGATAGGTGATTAGTTGGCTCAAATACCATTGATAACTGTCGAAGATTGGGTATAATTATAATTAATAGTATTTTGCTAAGCGCATCAAGAGGGAATCATCGTAGCTCGGTCTCGGATAGAGCGATTTTTTCTGAAATGGCGTAAATAATCAAGGTTTAATAAAAGACGAAGCGGGCAAGGTATTTATTAATTATAGGAGGAAAGCTATGGCAACTTTTTTTACCAATGATCATGTTGAATTGTATTATGAGGTAAAGGGTACAGGAAGCCCCTTACTGATGATTCCCGGATGGACTTGTACAACCCAGTTTTTTAAAAAGAACAGCGATGTTCTGGCCAAAGATTTTCAGGTTATTCTGCTGGATTTTCGCGGACATGGCGAATCAGAAAAGGTTTTACACAGCCATCGGATATCCCGCTATGCCATGGATGTTAAAGAATTGTTGGATCAGCTTGATGTTACGGATGTCACCGTGCTGGGATGGTCGATGGGGGTTGCTGTGCTGTGGAGTTATCTGGAATTGTTTGGCAACCATCGGGTGAGCAAACTGATTTGTGTTGATCAGGCGCCTCTCCAGTATACTGGGCCAGATTGGGTTTGGGGACAGAATGGCTGTTATGATGTGGAAATGTTTATCCGAACCTGCTGTGCCATCGAATATGCACCGCGCGAAAGTGCCGAAGGCCTGGCTTTTGGCTGTCTCTACCATCAACCGACACCGGAAGAAGTAAAATTCATTGCTGATGAAATATCAAAATGCCCGCCGAAGGTGCGGATTGAGATTATGCGGGATCATACCAATTTAGACTGGCGGGATTTGTTGCCATTGATAAATCTCCCCACCCTGGTGTGTGTGGCCCGACACAGCGCAGTCTTTGACTGGCAGGGCAGTGCCTATGTTGCTGAGCAGATCCTCGAAGCACAACTGGTGTTTTTTGAAGATTCCGGTCATATGCTTTTCTGGGAAGAAGCCGAGAAATTCAATCAAGTCGTTGCCGATTTTATCACAGCCTAAAAAAATAGTGTCAACAATAGCATGGGTTGTTACTTTACCCATGCTATTATTTTTAAGACCCAAGAAAACGAATTGAAAGGAGAACCCAAATGAAAATCGTGATTGCTCCGGACTCCTTCAAAGGATCATTATCAGCTACAGCAGTTTGTGACATTGTCGAAGGTGCGATTCTAAAAATTATGCCGACCGCTGAGATCGTGAAGATACCCATTTCTGATGGTGGGGAGGGGCTGGTAGAAGTACTGGTCAGGCACCAATCCGGTGAAATGATCACAATAAAAACAAAAGATCCTTTAGCTAGAGAAATAACAGCGACCTACGGAATTCTCCGCGACGGGGTGGCAGTAATTGAAATGTCGGCCGCTTCCGGTTTGCCACTGCTTGCTGATGACGAACGCAATCCATTAAAAACAAGTACCTATGGCACCGGAGAAATGATTGTCGATGCCATAAAAAAGGGCTGCCGTAAGATTATTCTGGGTTTAGGGGGCAGTGCCACCAACGATGGCGGATTGGGTGTTGCCAGTGCTCTGGGGGTATGTTTTTATGATCATGAGATGGAACTGCTAGAACCAATCGGTAAAAATTTGTGTCGGGTGAAAACAGTTGATACCAGTAAAGCCGAGATCTTATTAAAGGGAGTGGAGATTACCATTGCCTGTGATGTAAAAAATGTACTTTGCGGCCATCAGGGAGCAGCGGCAGTCTATGGACCCCAAAAAGGTGCCAACCCTGATATGGTGATTTTTCTGGATCAGGGCCTCAAGGCTTTTGGTCAGCTGCTGGAGACGAAAACGGCGACGAAGCTGATTCAATTAGAGGGGATCGGTGCGGCCGGCGGGATGGCTCTGCCGTTGGTGGCTTTCTTTAAGGCTCGCCTGAAATCAGGCCTTGAGATTGTATTGGATGAAATTGGTTTTGATTCTGCAATTAGCGGGGCGGATATGATTATTACCGGTGAAGGGAAAACCGATGCACAGAGTGTGATGGGCAAGGTGATTTCTGGGGTCGGAAAACACGGGAAAAAACTGAACATTCCGGTGGTGGTGATCTCCGGCGCTTTGGATGCCGGCTATGAAGCCATTTATCAGCATGGCGTAGTGGCAGCATTTGCGCTCTTTTGCAATGATCGGGGGCTTCAGTGGCATATGGAAAACGCGCCTGAATTATTGGAGCAGTTTATAATCAACCTTTTTCGTTTTCAGAAGATTGTTTGTACGACTCCACATAATTTTGAATTAAAACAAAAGGAATGAAGTGATGCTGGATAAAAAAATTGCTCAAAAAATTGCTGATGAAGTAATGAAGACAATGGGCTATAACATCAATGTAATGAATAAAAATGGCATTATTATAGGGAGCGGTTTATCGGAGCGACTGGGAACCTTTCACGAAACTGCAATGCTTGCTATTTGCAATTCCATGACCTGTGAGGTCACTGAGGAGGAATCAAAAAAACTGCAGGGTGTAAAGCCGGGGATCAATATGCCGATTATGAATAAAGCAGGGGATGTTATCGGGGTTGTGGGAATAACCGGCGATCCGGATGAGGTTCGCAACATTGGCAAACTGGTAAAGATGACCGCTGAACTGATCATCGAACAACAGGAAACGATGAACCGCTTCTATGCTCACCGTAATGATAAAGAGATTTTTTTAAATACCTTAATCAGTGAGCAGCGAACCATCAGTGAAGAAGAGATAATGGATTGGGGCGAGCGTATCGGCTATAACATGGAAAATCATCGGGTAGCGGTGATTCTTCATTTTGGTGCAGATTATCAAACGTCTGAAGAAGGGGTGCTTGAAAACGTTCTTAACCAGATCAAGCAGTCAGGCAGTCATTCGAAAGATGATATTTCATCGGTGATGTCCGGTGGCTTTATATTAATTTTTAAAAGCCTTAAAAAAACTGAGCCCTGGGAGATCGAAAAATCGATTAACGCCTACCTGGAAGCTGTGATCAAAAATGAGGATTTTCAAAATATGCAATGCTATGTGGGCAGCTATTATCTTGGCATCAAGGGTTATGTAAAGTCTTATACCGATGCTTATGGGATGTACCGTAGCGGTGTTTACAAAAAGAATCGACATATTTATTTTTCGCATCAGCATTATTTATGGCGCCTTTATAATCAAATGGACAAGGAAACTTACGCTCTGGCAGTAGATCCCTATATTCGAAGAATTCAGAAATATTTCGGAAAAGGTACCGATGAAGCGATGTTGACCATGCGCAAAATATTCGAACACAATTTTCGTTTTGATTTGGTGGCCGGGGATTTGTTTATCCATAAAAATACAGTTATTTTCAGAAAAAAGAAAATGGAAGAATGTCTCGGATTTACGATCAATTGTAGTAGCAGCGATAATCTGCTGTTTATGATTATTCTCAATCACTTTGAAAAATTAAAAAAAATTAAAGATCAACCAATCAGGTAAAAATTTTCAGATATTATGGAATTGTAACTAAAAATATGATATTATAGTGACAAATAATATTTGAAAGAGGAATAAAATTGGACGACGTACCGTTATATGAGACAAAAACGAAAACTCAATGTATCAAGCCAGTCACGGCGATGACTGATGGATCTGTTTACTGGGAGGAATCTTAGTCAATGGATAACAGTGTGATAGGTTTTATAATTGTTCTGGGGGTGATGTTGCTGATGTCGGCATATTTTTCGGCGACAGAAACGGCATTTACATCGCTTAATCGTATTCGGATTAAGAATCTGGCCAAAGATGGCAATAAGCGTGCAGCCCAGGTATTGGCCCTTTCTGAGCGTTATGATGTGTTATTATCAACAATTCTGATTGGTAATAACATCGTCAATATCGCCTCGGCTTCGATTGCCACGGTGGTGTTTGTTCAGTATTTCGGTAATGCCGGGGTGACGATTTCTACCGCTGTGATGACGGTGCTGGTGCTGATATTTGGGGAAATTTCACCCAAAAGTCTGGCCAAGGATTCGCCGGAAAAATTTGCGATGTTTTCAGTTCCCTTTATTCGATTGTTGATTTTTATTTTAACACCAGTCAACTTTCTTTTTACGCAATGGAAGAAAATGCTTTCCAAACTGTTTAAGGTCAGCAGCGAACGCAGCATGACTGAAGAAGAACTGCTGACGATTGTTGAAGAAGCCGAAAATGATGGTGGCATCGATCTCCAGGATGGGGAGCTGATTCGCAGTGCCATCGAGTTTAATGATCTGGATGTGGATGACATCCTGACCCACAGGGTCGATGTTGTAGCGATTGATATGGATAATCCCAAGGAAGATATTGCCAAAATATTTTTTGATACCGGCTTCTCCCGCTTGCCGGTTTATCAGGGCACCATTGATCAGATTATCGGTTTTATCAGTTATAAAGACTTTACCCATTATGTAGCCAATGGTAAAAGCAGTCTGGAGGAAATTATCAATCCGGTGGTTTTTATTACCCCAAACATGAAAATTTCCAAGCTGTTGACCCTGCTCCAACAGAAAAAATGCCATATTGCGGTGGTATCCGATGAATACGGGGGAACTGCCGGGATTGTTACCCTGGAAGATGTCATTGAGGAACTGGTGGGCGAAATCTGGGACGAGCACGATGAGGTTATTGATGAATTTGTAAAAATATCAGATCATGAGTACCGGATTTTAGGCAAGGCCAACCTGGGAAAAATGTTTGATCTGTTCGATATGGATGACGATTTTGATGTGATTACCGTTGGGGGTTGGATTGTCGAATTTCTCGATCGGGTTCCTGATCCCGGCGAAAGTTTTGATTTTGAAAATCTAACTTTTACCATTACCCAGGCGGATGAACGGCATGTGATCGAAATAAATGCTGTCAAACATGATCAAATTGAAGCTGAAAATTAGAATGTTTTAAGGTTAGAGACAAAGCACAAGATGGGTATAAACCAAGATAGATGAAATTAGGCGCAAGAAACCAGTTAAAGGGCAGAATTATCAACATTAATGAGGGTGAAGTTTAATGAACTCAAAGTCTGATATTGGCAATGGAAACACTATTGCTTATTCTATTGCGATGGATACCGTCAAAGATTTGGGTTTGTTGCTGGTTAATGTTATAGCCATCGCCGTTATAAAAGGGACTTCGATTCTGATTATGGTAGATTTAATAATTACAATAGCTCCTGATTGGATTAATTATCTGTCAGGAGTTTTTTTATATCAATGGTTTACAAGAAAGGTGAAACGTCATGGATATTTCGATCCTAATTGCTGACGATGACAGAATTCTGCGAGAATTATTATGCGACATCTTACGTAAGCAGAATTATCATCCCATTGAGGCATGCGATGGAAAAGAAGCCATCGATATTTTTTTCAGCGACCAAAAAATTGATTTAGTGATTCTCGATGTGATGATGCCCGTTTACGATGGTTGGGCGGTTTTAGAAGAACTGCGAAGTCATTCAGATGTGCCGATATTAATGTTAACAGCCCTTGGCGGCGATCGCTATGAGATTCAGGGTTTACGGCATGGCGCAGATGATTATCTCAGTAAACCTTTCAGTTATGAAGTGTTATTGGCAAGAATCAATGCGCTCTTGAGAAAGGCGATTAAAGCGCAAGAATCATGCTTAAAAATTGGAGCGATTGAAATTCATCAGGATACCCATCAGGTAATCATCGAAAATACTGAAATTATATTAAATAACAAAGAGTATAACCTTTTGGTATATCTTATCAAAAATGCGAATATTATCCTGAGCCGGGAACAGATCCTGGAGAATGTTTGGGGATATGATTTTGATGGAGATATACGGACAATTGATGCACACATTAAAATGCTCCGCGCTAAATTGGGAGAAAGCAGCAAATATATCAGTACCGTGAGGGGTAGTGGCTATATTTTCAAGGTGATCCATGAAAAAGACAATTAGAGCGAAGTTTTTTTTTCTTTTCTTGGTAGTGATGGTTGGTTTTATTCTTTTTGGGATTTTATTAAATGTCTTATTTTTAGAAAAGTATTATACCTATAAAAATCAGTTTTATTTAAAACAAATCAGCACAGATATCGCTGCTGTGCTTGATCAACCAGAATCAGAAATAAAAAAATATATCGAAGCTGTTGATAAACTTGAAGGTATCAGCATCAGAGTCGTTAATAATCAACAGAAAGTTATGTACACGTCTTTTCCCAAAAAAGAGAATTCAGATGAATCGAAACTTCCGGGAGAACTGGAAATTCTTATCACTGATAATCAGGAAAGACTGAAAAATAGTCCGGTCTATACAATTGTCAATACTCAGAAAGAGCAGGCAGCCAAACTGGTCTACATTTCACCAACCACTGAGCGTGGCAATATCATTTTGACTAAACCGATGAGTGGTATTCAGGAAAGTGTTTCCATTGCCAATCAGTTTTATATTATCATTGGACTGTTCATGATTTTTTTGGGAAGCGTCTTTATGCTTTATTTTTCTAAAAAATTGACAAAACCAATTGAAGAAATCAGTCAGGTTGCGGAAGAAATTTCGAATCTGAATTTTGAAAATAAAGTGGCTGTTAAGACAAATGATGAAATTGGCAGTCTGGGAGAAAGTATTAATATCATGTCGGATAAACTCAGCGACAGTATTGATGAGTTAAGAAATGATGTTAAAGTGCAGAAAGATTTGATGCGGAATATTTCCCATGAATTAAAGACACCCATTGGAATCATAAAAGGTTATGCCGAGGGTCTTTTATATGGAGTGGCTGATAACAAAGCGATGATGGACAAATATTATGGGGTGATTGTCGATGAATGTGATCGCATGGATGAAATGGTCACCGATTTTCTTGATTTATCACAATTGGAAAGTGTGATGATTCAACTTGATCGTTCGTCGTTTAATCTGTCGTTATTTATTTTATCGATTCTGGAACGATTTGAACCCATGTTTCTGGATCAGAAGATTGTCTGTGAAAAAGAAATTACTGAAAATCTGATGGTCAATGCAGATCCGCAATTGCTTGATCGAGCGCTACGGAATATGCTATCAAATGCGATTAAATATAATAACGAAAAGGGTTTGATTAAGGTAATTGCCAAAAACAAAGCTGGCCGGATTTATATCGCAATCTATAATACCGGGAGTCAAATTCCTGAAAATGAAATCCAGCATATATGGGATGCTTTTTATAAGGTGGATAAATCAAGAACCAGAAATACCGGAGGCCATGGGTTAGGCCTTTCGATTGTCAAATCCATTGTCCTGATGCATGACGGCGAAGTGTCAGTCGAAAATAAAGAAGACGGCGTGCTGTTTACGATTACATTGCCTTGAATTTTTCATCGGAATTTCACATAACTCATGTAAACTATCATCAGAAAGATAAAACTGATGATAGTTTTTTTATGGAAAGGAAAAGAGGAACGCCAATGAAAAGAAAAAAATTAATCAAGAGAATGGTCGTTGCGGGACTTATTATCGTATTATTTGGAAATACACCAGTTTTTGCCGGTACCCAAAAAGTTTCGACAAATCAGAAAAAAAATCAGGTGAGTCAGACCCAAAATACAAAAGTTGGAAAAAAACCGGTTGCACAGCCAGCTAAGGTTACGCCTCAACCGTCAGCCAATAACTATACCCTGGCGCAGGCCATGAGTGACAATGCTCAGCTCACGACCATATCCTTCAATGGATTGGCTTTTATAACAGGGAGTGCTGGTGCGGATAGCTTTATTCCGCCGGGGAAAGTTGCTGATTTTTTCGGCTTTCAATATATGCGGGATGTTGATGTTGCCGGCTATGGACATAATACACAGTTTTTAACCCGCGTCGCCAGCAATGTATTAGCCGTTTTGAACGACAGTCAGAAGGCCAAACTGGTTGCCCTTGCCAAGGAACAGGAACCGCTGTATGTAAATTTTGCCTATAACCGTTTTGCTTTAATGGATGCCTTTAGAAGAAATCTCGAAGGTGATCTGCCAGCGAATTCGACCGGTCTTAGCAGCCAGATGGTATCGGTCTACACCGCTAACTTGTATAAAACAGATGCTAGCTTAAGCTATAATCGGGCTGTCGTGGTTGGTGAAATTATAGCTTCATTCACTGATGAACAGAAAGCTTATTTCGCAAAAATGAAGTTTAATGACTTCTCTACCTGGCCAGATGTACCGGAAGATGCTACTCTAAAACAAACATTAACCCATACGCAGAATGTTGCCGTCATGACATACGCCAGTGAGCTCTTTTCCTGGTACAAGGGCAGTTTGGATGCGGATGTATACTTCTGTCCGGAACGTCATGGCACTTATTTTGGCGGATTTTTCATGAAGGATTATCCGGCAATGAATAATCCGGATTATTTTATCAGCACGACACTCACCGGTGACTCTGGAAAAGCATTTTTAAATATCTTAAATACGGAACAACGAGTAAAGATTGAAGGGATTATCAATGAGCAACGGGATGCCCTAAAAGAAATAGCGACCATTCGTACCGAGGTTGCTACAGAACTGAGAAAGGCAATGAAGGGGGAAACGGTTGATCAGGAAAAAGTTTATACTTTGATTGAACGTTATGGCGCCCTTGATGGTCAGATTTCAGCCCTTTATGCCACACGCTTTGCCGAAGTTAAAAAGACGTTAACGTCGGAACAACTAATCGCCCTGGTCAAACTGAGAAACTTAGATGTTGTTCCGACTGGCGCTTACATGTACTCAACGCCAATCGCAACCCCGGAAATTCCCAATACTGATTTTATGTTCGGGGTCGGCACCATGCCGGACAATGCCGGTCAATTTGACACACCGGCAAGTTTTGTTCCAGTGTCCAATATCAAAAAATAAGGGAGGGATCGCACGTGAATCACATTAAGACGAACCAATTATCATTCGTTTTTGGTTTGGTCTGCCTGTTGCTTACATTATTTTCATTTTCAAATGTTCACGCAGCGAACTATGTTGATACCGAGTTTAATGGCAGCATCATTTTAGGCAGACCAACCCAAACAACCATCACAGCCAGTATCACCGCACCAGAAGAAACAACGGTTTATCTGCAATGGGGAGAAAAAAGCGGAGAATATACGCAAAAAACTGATCCGATAAAATGCTCCCTTGCAGAGCCAGCTGTAGTCATAATGGATAATTTGAGTGCAAATAAAGTATATTATTACCGGCTTTATTTTCAAGCTGGCGAGATGTCTCAATTTAACAACACCGCAGAATATCGCTTTCAGACCCCTCGGGATGAAGGCGAAAGCTATAATTTTGTGATTCAATCGGATTCGCATCTGTTAAACAAAGCAGATAAAGAGTTATATGGGCAATCCATGGCTAATATGGCAGATTTGGATCCAGATTTCATGTTTGACTTAGGTGATACCTTTTTAAATGATCAAACGGCAGATCCGAACAGCTTGAGTTATGACACGGTAGTGCAGACATACCAGCAGCAGTTGCCTTATTTTGATCAGGTAACGCGGACGGCTCCGCTTTTTTTAGCGATCGGGAATCATGAAGGTGAAATCGGCAGTGCGTTTGATGGGACGATCGGTAATCTGGCAGCCAAAAGCACCTTGGCGCGAACTACCTATTACCCAAATCCTGTACCTAACGATTTTTACACCGGAAATATTGAAACCGAACCGCTCTTGGGGACTCCTCAAAATTATTATGCCTTTGAATGGGGTGATGCGCTTTATGTGACCATTGATCCCTATCGATACAGTGATATTGACCCTTATGGAAACAGTTCGGATGGATGGGATTGGACTCTAGGGAAAACTCAGTACGACTGGTTCAAAAAAACACTGGAGAACAGTGATGCCAAATACAAGTTTGTTTTTTCGCATCACGCCATAGGCAATCTACGGGGTGGCGCGGAAATTGCAAGATTCTATGAATGGGGCGGTTATGATAAAAAAGGCACCTACCAGTTTGATAAAAAAAGACCCGGCTGGGGGAAACCCGTTCAGCAGATTATAGCAGATGCCGATGTGACCATTTTCTTTCAGGGACATGACCATCTTTTTGCAAAAGAGGTCGTGGACGGCGTGATTTATCAAACAATGCCTAAACCAGCAGAAAAAATTCCCGATGCTCAAACAAATTTTAACGCCTACACCAACGCGGATGTATTAATGAACTCCGGATTTTTGAATGTCTCGGTCGCAAATGATAAGGTGCAGGTCGACTATCTGCGAAATTATTACGTCTCCACTGATTCGCAAACGGGCAATACCGGTTTAGTGTACAGCTACACCGTCGATGACAAGCAGAATATTGACGTACTGAAAAATAATAAGGATAATCTGTCAACATATGGTTCAAGTTCAGAATCATCGTCGAAGAACAAGGATAAGTCAGATTCAAATGCGCAAACAGATGTCGGCAAACCAGCAGGGAACAATAAGCTGGACTCAACAGTAAAAATCGGGATCGGAGCCACTCCGGCAACTCAAATTTCAGCAATTCCGGAAGCCGGTTTTTCGTTTACTATCCAGGCTGATTCTCATTTGGATTCAAACACAAACACTGCCGTGTATACCCAAACGCTAAAAAATATCAACTCGGAATCGCCAGCTTTTCTTATTGATCTGGGGGATACCTTTATGGCTGAAAAATTTGCCACGAACCAGATTCAAACAGAGCAACGCTACATTGAAGCAAAAAAATATTTGGAAACTCTGGGAACCCTGCCGGTTTATCTCGTTACCGGGAATCATGATGGGGAAAACGGTTTTAATGCCGGAAAAAACGCAGTATCGGATTGGGCAAGAGCTGCTCGGCTGAGCTACTTCCCGGCAAATAAAACAGCGGAAAATTACTCTGGAAACACGGAGACTGCCAATTATTATACATTTACTCAGGGCGATGCCCAATTTATTATTTTAGATCCGTATAGTTTCAGCACTGAACGGATTGGTAAAAACAATGACGGATGGGCATCAACGCTTGGAAAAGTTCAATATGACTGGTTAAAGTCGACGCTGGAAAGCAGTCAGGCAAAATATAAATTTGTCTTTATCCATAATCTGATTGGTGGGAATGATAAAGATCAAAGAGGTGGCGTTGAGGCTGCTCAATACTTTGAATGGGGCGG
>CAZEBY010000074.1:0-11080 GCA_964510565.1 uncultured Lachnospiraceae bacterium
AATATCAGCCGCAAGAAACTGACCCAGGAAGAAATTGCCAAAGAGGTGATTGCGCTGCAGGATATGGGCCACAAGCGGCTGGCCCTGGAAGCCGGGGAAGATCCTAAAAACAATCCGCTGGAATATATTTTGGAAAGCATCAAAACCATTTACAGCATCAAGCATAAAAATGGCGATATCCGTCGGGTCAATGTTAATATTGCCGCCACCACGGTGGAGGACTATCGAAAATTAAAAGAAGCCGGCATCGGAACCTATATTTTATTCCAGGAGACTTATCACAAAGAGAATTATGAAATGCTCCATCCCACCGGCCCAAAGAGCGATTACGCCTGGCATACCGAAGCCATGGATCGGGCCATGGAGGGCGGCATTGATGATGTCGGGATTGGCGTACTCTTTGGACTGAACATGTATCGCTATGATTTTGTCGGCATGCTGATGCATGCTGAACATTTAGAAGCCGCCATGGGGGTTGGGCCCCACACCATCAGCGTGCCACGGATCTGTCCGGCTGACGATATTGACACCAGTGATTTTTCTAATGCGATTTCGGATGAAATCTTTGAAAAAATTGTCACCGTACTGCGCATTGCCGTGCCCTATACCGGGATGATCATTTCCACCCGCGAATCCCAGGCTTCCCGGGAGCGGGTCTTAAAACTGGGAATTTCTCAGATCAGCGGGGGATCGAGTACCAGTGTTGGCGGTTATGATACGCCTGAACCGGAAGACGAAAACTCCGCCCAGTTTGAACTCAATGATACCCGGAAACTCGATGAAATTGTCAACTGGCTGCTGGAAATGGGGCATATCCCCAGCTTCTGCACCGCTTGCTATCGGGAAGGCCGCACCGGTGACCGCTTTATGCAACTGGTCAAATCCGGACAGATTGCCAACTGCTGCCAACCCAACGCGATCATGACACTCAAAGAATATCTGGAAGACTATGCTGCTCCGGGGACCAAGTTAAACGGTGAAAAAACCATTGCCCGGGAGCTGGCTTCGATCCCCAATGACAAGGTTCGCAGGATTGCTACCGACCATCTCAGCGAACTTAATTCCGGCAAGCGGGATTTTAGATTCTAAACACAAAAGCCTCCTTTGCAGGAGGCTTCAGACTGTCAAGAAAGATAACCCAGTACCGACAATTGTTACATCATGTTGTACGCATCGGAGCGGACACGGCAGAGCCTGTCCGATTCCGCAGCGAACAACAGATTAACAATTGGTCGGTACGGTAGTTTATCGACAACCTCAAGCATCCTTTGCAGGAGGCTTTTGTGTTTTATAATAACGGGGAAAACAGCCGGGAAATTGATTCTTTGATTTTAATCCGGCGGCTGCGGTTGCGATAAAGTTCCTTATTATAATAGGTGCATTTTTTAATATCTTCGACAAAGATGTTTTTAAGCTGCGTGGCCACCTTGCGGTCATAAATAAAGGCGTTGGTTTCAAAATTCAGCCGGAAGCTGCGAATATCAAAGTTACAGGATCCCACTGAACAGACCGAATCATCAACGACAATGGTTTTGGCGTGCAGAAAGCCATTCTCATAGATAAAAATCTTGGCGCCATATTCAATCAGCTCGCCGACATAGGCCAGGGTGACCCAGTAAATAAAAATATGATCCGGTTTGTTGGGGATCATTATCCGTACATCAATGCCGGATAACAGGGCGATTTTCAGCGCTTCGAGAATACTTTCATCGGGGACAAAATAGGGCGACTGGATCAGGATATAATCCTCGGCAGTATTAATCATCCTTAGAAATCCCTGTTTGATCTGCTGGTTGATGTTATTCGGGCCACTGGAGACAATCTGGATGCCAGCTCCTGATTTTTGCGGAATGACAGGAAAATACTGGTTGAGTTTGGTATCATCAATCAGCAGCTCCTCATTGGAACTGGCCCGCCAGTCCAGCAGAAAACGATGCTGCAGCTCATAAGCCGCTGAACCAACAATTTTCAAGTGGGTATCCCGCCAGTAACCCATTTTCTTCTCCAAACCCAGATACTCATTGCCGATGTTAAAGCCGCCCACAAAACTGGTAACTCCGTCAATCACGACAATCTTGCGGTGGTTGCGGTAATTGACCCGGAGATTAAGCATCGGAAATCGGGATGGAAAAAAAATGCCGATTTTTCCGCCGGCTGATTCAAAGGCATCAAGCACTGACCGGGGAATATAGCGACCCCCCATGGCATCAAAAAGCAGACGCACTTCGACGCCTTCGAGGGCTTTCCGGGTCAGAATATCAAACAGTTTGGCAGTCAGAGTATCGTTTTTTATAATATAGTATTCCACATGAATCGAGGATTGGGCTTTTTCCATGGCATGAAAGAGGGCGTCAAATTTCTTATAGCCATCGATAAAAATTTGAACCTCGTTGTTATTGGTATAGAGTGATTCGCTGACATTTAAATGGAATTCGATCGAATGCCGGTATTTTTCAATCGGGCTCTCTGGATCGATGGCGATAATCCGGGATAGCGAGCGTTGCTGTTGTCTTAATAAATGATGGTATTGAATATTCTCCGGGGTATTGTAGCGGAATATTTTTCGTTTGGTTAAATTCTGAGAAAACAGAATATAAAATAAAAAACCTAAGATCGGTACCATCCATAAAAAGAGTAACCAGGCATAGGTGCTTTGTGGATTTTTGCGTTCCAGAAAAATAATCGTGAATGTCAGTGTAATATTAACAATGAATACAATCGTTGAAAATATTGCAGCAATACCGAATAACATAAAAACCTCCGAAAGTTTATTTCTCCTATTATAACATAAAAGGCAACAAATGGAATAGTCATGATCTACGTTCAGGCGATTTCGCTTGACATTGTGCGGATTGTAATCTTATAATAGACGTTGTCTCAGGTTTGTGGTTGAAAGTCGATGCCAGATGCAGGCGAAGCGATCCACGTAAGGCAATTCAATAGCGAGTTGCTGAGCATAGTGCGTCTTAGAAGTAAGTCCAGCCGGGTTCACCGAGAGAAGGAGTTGTGATGCTAACCCTGAGCTAAACTTCCAGCTGGCGAGTGTGGGGGAAAAGACCAGGTCAACTGAGACAGCTTTAAAAATGAATCCATGTTTAGATGATAATTTGTGACAAGAATTTGACACGAATGATTTTGACTAAAAGGGATTGGATTGGGTATAATAAGAATATACTTAAAAGCACTCTAACGTTGAGTGTAAACGAGTAAGGTTGACCTTTTGAAAGGAGTTGTCGTTATGAGATTCACAATTTACGGAAAAAATATGCATGTATCAGAAGGTTTAAAAGAAACATTAAAAAAGAAATTGGTGAAATTTGATCGATATTTTGGTCAGGAAACAGAAGTGTATGCTACCTTCAGCAAAGAAAAGAATTTTCAGATGCTGGAATTAACCATTCCTGTTGGAAAAACCATTTTAAGAGCGGAAGAAAGATCTGAGGATATGGTAACCGCCATTGAGGAGGTTGTCAATAAACTTGAAGGTCAGCTCAGAAAACATAAAACAAAATTGCAGAAACGCAATCAGGATGAAGCCGCTAAATTTAATCTGGAAGGGATCGAAGCAATTGAAGACGATGTGTTCCAGCCAAAGGTCGTCCGAACCAAAAAATTTGCCGTCAAACCGATGAATGTTGACGAAGCAACCCTGCAGATGGAATTGCTGGGACATGATTTCTTTGTATTTCTCAATGGTGACACCGAAGATGTCAATGTTGTTTATATGAGAAAAGACGGAAATTATGGTTTGATCGAACCAACCTTCTAAAGCTGCTCATCTGCAAAAACTAAAAAAGAGCGACAAACACCCCTTGAATATAAGTTCTAAGGGGTGTTTTTGATGAGGTTGTTTTATAAATTTAATTTATTTTCAAATTTATACATTATTTAGGCATAAAGTTTTGACAGAACTTTTCTTTTGTTTTAAAATAGATCTATATGCATTATTATCTAAGCATCGATCGAGATGAGAATACCTAAGAAATGAGTATAAATAAATAGTGGGGTTAAAATAAATATGTTAGTAGCAATTGCGATTATTTTAGGTTTTTTAATTGGGAAAATTCGGAGAGGGAGCCTTCAGGGCTTCAAAGTTAGAAAAATTTCCTTGTTACCGGTAGGGATTTTAGGTTTGGTGTTGCAGATTGCCTTGCATCTTTATATCTACACCGGCGGCATTTCATTGGTTGAACCCTATCTGGAGATTGTCAATTTTGCCAGTTATATCCTGATTTTAGTCATGATGGTATTCAATCTGGATGACTTTTGGGTTATCCTGATGGCGGTCGGGATTACCTCGAATTTTGTGGTGATCTTTATCAATGGGGGTCACATGCCGGTCGCTCAAAGCGTTATCGATATTTTGCCGGTGGCCTTTGGGGAACAGATCACTCAGGGCTCAAGTCCACTATATTCCTTAATTCAGCCGAATACACTGTTGTGGTTTTTGGGAATCAATCTACCGATACCCGTTCCTTTTGTACCGCTGGTTATGAGTCTTTATGGATCCGTCGCCGGGGTAACGGTTGGAACCATTGTAACCCTGATTGGATTAATCGGATTTATTCAATATGTCATGAACAAAAAGGCCTCGATTATGCATGACGAACGCGGCGATCATGGTGAAGATGAAGGAATTTTTGGGGATGACGATGACCACGAAATCAGCGGGGTTTCGCTTCAAAACAGTTATCAGGAAGGTTATGACGAGCCGGAAGATATTGAAGATTACTATCGCGATATGGCGGCAACGGGTGCGATTCGTGGTGATCGCGATGAACATGCGACGATGGTCATACCTGCCGAAGATTTAAATCGTGACGAAGAGAGCAGTGAACAAGATAGCTTTGAAACCAGACTGATTCCGGCGGACTTGGATGAGGTCGATTCAGGAATTGGAACCGAAACCGAAGAAATCATTATCAGCAAAAATAATAGTCAGGAAACCCGGGTTATGGAACCGGTGGATGACGGCAGCACTAAAATAATCAGCAAAATTCAGGACGTTGGCACCTATGTTAAGGGCGAAAAAGAACTGGAAGCGGCGGATATGGAAGAAATTCTTAACAGTGACGATGCCGGATTCTTCACCAAGAAATATTACGAAGAAAAACTGGCAGTCGAAAAAGAGCGGCTGATTCTGCAAATGCGGGAAATGGAACTGAATAAGGTGGCGAAGTCCCTCAGTGATCCGGATGGGGAACCCCATCCGGTTCCGGAATCGGATTTACGGATTGTCGAAAGTTTCAAACTGACCGACCTTGACCAGCCTTTTGTGTTACGAAGCGAAACCAGTACCTATGACAGCGGCGTCAAAAGCAAAGATGAAGATGAGGTCGAGTTTTCCGAAGATGAGATGCTTAATGTCTGGCAACGTCTGAATCAGGAAGATGAAAAACGCAAAGCCGCACGACGCAAACAGCTGATGCAGGAAACCAGTAAAGCAGCCGAATCCTTGATCAGTGGCACGCCTCGCGATGAGGTGGCGATTCCCTTAAAGGAAATTGAAGAAGTGACGGAGCCGGTGGTGGGCCGGATATACGAAAGTTCCAGTAAGGATAAAGAAAAGGTACTGGAAAATTTGGATGATGACACACGAAAAGACTTTGAGAACACTGTTGATGAAAGAAAACGAGCTGGTTATGAGCTGGTTGAACTGAAGCTGGACGGTAAAGATGTGGCCTTTTGGCGTAAGAAAAAGTAAATAATAAAAGACGTATGAGGGGCTGTATAAAAAAATACAGCCCCTTTTAAATTATATAAGTTTGATTAAAGAGAGTATGTTATAATAAAATTTAGTGTATAATTACAGCAAGAATGTTACAAAGGAGTGAAAAGATTGGGAATTTTAGATCAGATATTTGATAGTAATAGAAAAGAATTAAAACGGATGCAAAAAAAGGTCGACCAGATCCTGGAGCTGGACAGCCGCTATGCAGCCATGAGTGATGATGAATTAAAGGGTCAAACCCTCATTTTAAAGGAACGACTGGCTCAGGGGGAAACCCTCGATGATTTACTGGTGGAAGCCTTTGCCACCGTTCGGGAAACCGGCGCCCGGGTTTTGGGCATGAAACACTTTCCGGTTCAGCTGCTGGGGGGGATGGCCCTTCACGAAGGCAATATTGCTGAAATGAAAACCGGGGAAGGTAAAACGCTGGTATCAACCCTGCCTGCCTACCTCAATGCCTTGGATGGTCGCGGGGTCTATATTGTCACCGTCAATGATTATCTGGCTAAACGTGACAGCGAGTGGATGGGCAAGATCCACGAATTCTTGGGACTTCAGGTGGGTCTGGTCGTTCATGGCCTGTCCTTTCAGGAAAAGCAACACGCCTATGCCTGCGATATTACCTACGGCACTAATAATGAATTTGGTTTTGACTACCTGCGTGATAACATGGCCTCGGTGAAGGCGCAGCAGGTTCAGCGGGAACTCAACTATGCGATCATCGATGAAGTCGACAGCGTGCTGGTCGATGAAGCCAGAACCCCGCTGATCATTTCCGGCAGTGGGGACAAAAGTACCAAACTGTATGCGCTGGCCAATAGCTTTGCCAAAAGCCTGAAGGTCGATGATTATATCAAAGATGAAAAAGCCAAATCCGTGATGTTGTCGGACGAGGGGGTGATTAAAGCTGAAAAGTATTTTAACCTCACCAATCTGGCGGACATGGAAAACATGGAAATTTCTCACCATATCAACCAGGCTCTTCATGCCAATACCCTGATGTTTAAAGATCGCGATTATGTCATTAAGGATGGCGAAATCATCATCGTCGATGAGTTTACCGGTCGTTTGATGCCCGGGCGCCGTTATTCCAATGGTCTGCATCAGGCCATTGAGGCCAAGGAAAACGTCAAGGTCAACCGGGAATCCAAAACCCTGGCAACCGTTACCTTCCAGAACTATTTTAGAATGTTTAATAAGCTGTCCGGGATGACCGGGACGGCCAAAACCGAAGAAGACGAGTTCCAGACGATCTACAACCTCAATGTTTTATCGATTCCGACCAATAAACCGCTGATTCGGCAGGATCTTAATGACTTGATCTATAAAAGTGAGCAAGGCAAGTTTATCGCCGTGACGGAAGAAGTTAAGCGGCGCCATGCCAGCGGTCAACCGATTCTGATCGGGACTATTTCGATTGAAAAGTCGGAACTGCTCAGTGGTTATTTAAAACGTTCTGGCGTTAAGCATAATGTCTTAAATGCCAAATTTCTGGAAAAAGAGGCTGAAATTGTCGCCAATGCCGGTCAAAAAGATGCGGTTACCATTTCGACCAATATGGCCGGTCGTGGAACCGATATCGTTTTGGGTGAAGGAGTCAGAGAACTGGGCGGGCTTCATATTCTTGGTACCGAACGGCATGAGAGTCGCCGGATTGACAATCAGCTTCGGGGTCGGGCCGGCCGTCAGGGCGATCCCGGTTCCTCGCAATTTTTTGTTTCACTGGAAGACGATTTGATGCGGGTATTCGGATCTGAAAAAATTCAGGGTCTGGTTGAGTCGATTGGTCTGGATGAAGAAACGCCGATCGAAAATAAAATGCTGACCCGGGGCATCGAGAATTCCCAGAAACGGGTGGAAGGTCGCAACTTTGACATCCGGAAACACGTGCTTCAATATGATAACGTCATGAACCGCCAGCGGGAGCTGATTTACGAACAGCGGCAACAGGTTATTGATGGCAAAGATATGGAAAGTGAAATCTGGAGCATGACCGAAACCCTGATCAATGCCTATGTCAGCATGTATACCGGCGATGGTCAGTATTATGACGATTGGGATCTGGAAGGGTTACACAAACATCTGGAGGCCAATGTTTTGCCGAAGGACAGCTTCACCCTGCCGGAAAAACCGGAAAGTACCGACGTACTGGTGGAAGCGATTCTGGGCGAATGCCGCAAAGTGCTGGAAGATAAAAAAGAAAAGCTGGGTCTCGAACAGCTACAGAATATTGAGCGGATGATCCTGTTAAGAAGTGTCGATTCCGCTTGGATGGAACACATTGATAACATGGAACAGCTGAAGCAGGGGATCGGACTGCGGGCTTACGGACAGAATGATCCGGTTAAAGAATACACCAAAGAGGGTTTTGACATGTTTGACGACATGATTATGCGGATTCAGGAAGATACCGTCAAGTATCTGTTCAACCTGAATATTCAGGTGGTTCCGGCAGAAGAAGCTCAGGCAAAATCAGTAGATTTCAGTCAGATGAAGACCAATGAAAATGAAATTGAAGGAAAACCGAGCGGACCGGCCAGCGCGCAAAACAAGGTCGGTCGCAACGATCTCTGTCCCTGTGGCAGCGGAAAAAAATACAAGAAATGCTGTGGCGCATAAAAAAGTTAAAAAAGAAGGGATGTGATCGTAATGATCGATTTGTATGAGGAAAAACAAATCATCAATGCAATGGCGACTAAACTGAAGGAAATGGGGAATTCACTTTGACTTGCCACGGCTTGTCAATGAAATGGAGGCCTTAGAAAAGAAAACCGAGGATCCGGAGTTCTGGAATGATCAGAAAAGTGCTCAAATTGTCTTAAAAGAATTAAAAATCATTAAAATCAAGGTCGATCATTATAATGCGTTGGCTGAAGCCCTGGATGATATCCAGGTGATGCTGGAGCTGGCCGAAGAGGGCGAGTTACTGGAGGGCTTTAGTGAATCGATTCGGGAACTCGACGAAAAGCTGGATAATTTCCGGACCGAGACCCTGCTTTCCGGTGAGTTTGACAGCAATAACGCGATTATTTCGCTGCATCCCGGGGCAGGCGGAACCGAGTCCCAGGATTGGGCCTCGATGCTGCTGCGGATGTATACCCGTTGGGCAGAAAAGAAGGGCTACAAGGTTAAAACCCTCGATCTTCAGCCCGGGGATGTCGCCGGGATTAAAAGCGTTACCCTGCTGATTGAAGGAGTCAATGCCTATGGCTATTTAAAAACCGAACGGGGGGTACACCGACTGGTGCGGATCTCTCCCTTTGATTCATCGGGCCGTCGGCATACCTCGTTTGCATCCCTGGATGTGATGCCCGAGGTTGACGAATCGGTGGAAATTGAAATTCAACCCGACGAAATCCGGATTGACACCTTCCGATCCAGCGGGGCTGGGGGTCAGCACGTTAACACCACCGACTCGGCGATTCGGATTACCCATTTAAAAACCGGAATTGTGGTGCAGTGTCAAAACGAACGCTCCCAGCATCAGAACAAAGAGGTGGCCATGAACATGCTTAAAGGCAAGCTGGTGGAAATCATGGAGCAGGAAAAAATGGAGCATATTGAAGATATCAAGGGTGACTACAGCCAGATTGCCTGGGGCAGCCAGATCCGTTCCTATGTCTTCCATCCGTACAATATGGTTAAAGACCACCGCACCAATGTTGAAGTGGGCAATGTCGGCAGTGTCATGGATGGCGATCTCGACGGTTTTATGAACGCCTATCTTAATACCATGGTGTAATCGGGCACCTAATAAATCAGTTAACTAAATCAGAAGAATTTTTGGAGGGGAAAATGGCAAAGAGCTATCAGGAAATTAACGAAAAAATTGCCCGGGGCGAGGCGGTGGTTGTTACCGCCGAAGAAGTCATCGGAATTGTCAAAGAACGGGGCGTTAAAGAAGCCGCCGACTATGTGGATGTGGTCACCACCGCTACCTTCGGACCAATGTGCTCGTCCGGGGCCTTTCTGAATTTTGGACATTCCGATCCGCCGATTCGAATGGGTGAAATTAGCCTCAATGGGGTTTCTGCCTACGGTGGTCTGGCGGCGGTGGATACCTATCTGGGCGCCACCCAGCCGTCAACGGACAAGGGAATTGAATATGGCGGGGCCCACGTGATACATGATCTGATCGCTGGCAAAGCGGTTCATCTGGTGGCAAAATCTCAGGGGACTGACTGTTATCCCCGAACCGAGCTGGAGACCTGGGTCAAACTGGAGGACTTGAATGAAGCCTACCTGTTTAATCCCAGAAACGTCTATCAGAATTACAATGCCGCTATTAACGGTTCCAGCCAGCGGCTTTACACCTATATGGGAATTTTGCAGCCGAATATGGGCAATATTACCTATAGCACCGCCGGTGAATTAAGCCCACTGCTTAATGACCCGCTGCTTAAGACCATTGGTATGGGTACCCGGATCTTTTTTGGCGGCGCTCAGGGCCATGTGTCCTGGATGGGAACCCAGTTTAATACCGCCTGTCCGCGGGACGAAAAGGGCTATCCCCAGACCCCCGGCGCGACCCTGGCCTTAATCGGAAACATGAAAGAAATGAATCCCAAATATATTCGCGGCGCTGTTTATGAAGGCTATGGCACCTCAATGTTTGTCGGGGTAGGGATTCCGATTCCGATTCTTAATGAAGAAATGATGGCTTTTGTGGCGGTCGAAAATAAGGATTTGTACACCAATGTGATTGACTACAGTGTTCCTAAAAAAGCCAAACCCGTTTTGAAAAAGGTCTCGTATGCCGAGCTGAGAAGCGGCGCGGTCGATATCAACGGCAAAACAGTTAAAACTTCACCACTTTCGAGTCTGAAAATGGCCAGAGAAATTGCCGAAGAACTGAACAATTGGATTAAAAAAGGCGAGTTTTTCCTGCAGGAACCGATTCAGAGCTTCCCGATGGGAAATTCGCTTAAGGGGCTGGAAATCAAGGAAGGAGAATCCCGATGATGACAAAAAAAATACTCCTGTCGTTCCCCCAGAAGGCTGCCGGTCAGCCGATGGCCATGGAACTGATCAAAACCTACCATCTGGATTTCAATATCCTCAAAGCCTTTATTGATGACAACATCAAAGGCACCCTGCTGCTTGAAATAAAAGGCGAAGAAGCCGATATTGAAGCCGGGATTGTCTATTTGCGCCAACATCAGATTGGGGTCAGAGACATCGAATCGGTGGTTGAGGTGGATCCTGACAAATGTGTTTCCTGCGGCGCCTGTACCGCCGTCTGCGCAGTCGGTGCCCTGGAAATGACGGCCGACTGGTCGCTAGTGCATCATGATGACAAATGTCTGGAGTGCATGTTGTGTGTCAAAGCCTGCCCGATGCGGGCCATTC
>CAZEBY010000075.1:0-11060 GCA_964510565.1 uncultured Lachnospiraceae bacterium
GCAATGATTAATCCATATTCAACTAAACCCTGTCCTTCTTCTTCTCTGATCATCTGTGTAAATAAGTTTTTCATTTTATTTTCTCCTTCTTATAATTTATCGTTTTATTGGTTTGACAAACTAATTATTTAAGCTATGCCGCTAATTGGGTTCCAATATCTGTAAACATCTGGGCAATTTGTGGTCCTAATAGCCAGATGGCTGCAATGGCTGCGAGTGCAATCCCGGCAATGATTAATCCATATTCGACCAGGCCCTGTCCGTTCTCTTCTCTGATCATCCGTGCAAATGCGTTTTTCATTTCGTTTTCTCCTTTTTTAATTTTAATCGTTAACATGTATTTGCAATCTTTTAAAAAAACATTTCCAAGTTAATCAGCTGATGATTTAAATTTAAAAGATTTAAAACCAGAACCGATACAAAAGCGGATGCCATGAAAGGCCCCAATGCCACCTTTGATTTTAAGCCGCCCTTCTTTCTGAGCACCAGATAACCGGTGTAGATCATTAAGAAGAATGTCATAATAAAGACTGCCGAGATCATTCCGTAAACCCCAAGACAAAATCCAACAGCGGCCGCATATTTAACATCACCCCAGCCAGCACCCTTTCCAATCATCGCCGGCAGGAAAAAAATAATAAACCCAATTACTAACCCTAAGAGATTCATCCCGATACTGGCAATCGGTTGCCCGGTTATGATAAAGGCGGCACCGATGATGATGGTCATTAAAACCAGTTCGTTGGGTATTTTTTTGATACTGATGTCAATCACCGAAAGAATCATGCAGATGGAAACGAGCATCATATATTCCAGCGTTCTTGCTTCGAATCCATTGAGTTTGATTAAGATCAGCCAGATGATTGCATTGAGCATTGCCCAAAACATGGTTTTTGAAAAGTTTCCTGAAAATTGCGGGCTCATCAGCATGTTGACTCTGCTTTTGATCAGGTGCACCGCCGATTTTTCCATCAACATGCCAACGACTGCTCCGATTATTATAACCAGGACTGTTACTGAAAATTGATTCATCCGCGCACCTCCATTAATTTTCTGTAATAAAAAAGCAACGATTTGACGCGTTGCAATAAAGGCGATTTTAATACACCTGTAACCTGCAACTGGCTGTCATATAAATACTTATTTAGACCCTTTAGCTTTGCGTCCTTACCTTTCGATAAGTTTGCCAAATATTAAATTAACCAACCGGGGAATGATATAGAATAAAAAAACAACGCTTTGACACGTTGCTCTAAAGTCATCTTGTAATGATGGATTTTTGCAACTGGCTGTCATATAATAAATTACTTAGACCCTAAAGCTTTGCGTCCCTACCTTTCGATAAGTTTGCTAAATATTCTATTGGCATCATGATAAGGCATTACATTAGAAATGTCAAGAGATTTATTTGTTATTTTTTCCTTTTTTTATTATTATCTGACCACTCTTGTCACACCGCTTGATCCTGAACGGTTTTTTTTAAGTCGGCCATCTTCATTATAAGCGTCGATGTTTACTCTTCTTCATTTGCTTGATTTTAGATTTTGTTGTAAATATTTGTTAATTATTTATCAATTTTAAAGTTTATTATGATAAATGAATATTATCGCCATTTTCTTTTGACGAATTATGATTGACGAATCTGCTGGGATTTATCCAGAAAAATTTAAGACTTTCGAGGGATATGATTTTTTTTATTTTTTATGGATAACATTTCACCATCAATCACAGCTGAAGTTCACTGCATAAATTTCTTAAAAAATAATTAAACCGTTGACATCAGAAACGGGTTAAGAATCTCGTTAATATCCATTATCCCGGATTACTGATACTTTTTCAATATAAGCCGATTGCCAATTGCAAATAATGCAGCCAATAGTAGCAAGCTAATAGATGCGATCAGAAACTTAATGCTCGGATCTTTTTCAGGCATCGGGAGCGATACCAGATCAAAAACTATGGGTGAGACAAACATCCCTAAATTGACAGCTGCCGTAACCAGTGCAATGGCTGTGGATTGCAACTCTTTTTTTACTGCTCTGGCGGCCAGATAAATCCCCGTTGGCATAACAACGCCAATACCAAAGCCAATTAAAAGAGCCGAAAGACAAATACTTGTTAATGATCCCAGAATAAATATTAGTCCCATCCCCAGTCCCACAACTACGATTCCGACGGTTATGGTCATTGTTTTTAGGCGGCGTATGATATGGCTGTAACGAATCCCGGTAACCATCCCGGCAGCTGATACCAGGGTGTTAATCATGCCGCTGAGGGTCGCATCACCATAGCCCTTGCTCACCACCAGCAACGCAATGTTTGTCTGGAAAACAAAAAAGCAACTGCCAAATAAAAAGATGATCAGGGCAATAAAACAGACAGCAGTATTCAGTTTTTCAGAACTCTTTACGGCTTTCAAGCGGGCTGCCGGAAGCGGCTGATCATGGGGCAGGTTTTTAATTACGATCAGCAGAATCGGGAGAAAAGCCAGATAAACCAGATATGCTGCATTCCATTTTATATTTGCCAGCAAGCCGGAGGTAAACAGGAGCACCATACTGCCACCGTTAAGAAAAGCCGATTGAAGTCCCATCATCGTCCCGCTTTCTTCACCAGAAAAATAAACAGTGATTAAAGCCAGGGTCATGGTTGAGTTAATCCCTTGAGCTACACCAATTAAAACACTGGAAAACCATAAAAACTCAATCGCCAGTGGCCCCAGGATCAATCCCATTAATCCGCCTGTGAACCCACAAGCAAGACTAAAAATCACAAGGCTTTTTTGGGAGATCCGCATCGATAGCGGACCTGCAGCAAATGCAAAAATCAGTCCCAATAACGCTGGCAGGGTCAAAACCATTTGAATCATGGTTTCTGCCACATCGGGAAAATGTTGTTCAATATCGGCCAGAATGGCGGAAGCGGTCATTGATATCATTAAAAGTGATGCAACTGATAAAATAGCCAGTTTGATTCGTTTTTTTTCCAATAGCAACCCCATATTTCAGTACAGATTCGTTTAGTGTTTTGATTTGATTCTTACCCCCGGCACACGCAAATATTCGAAGGTTGAAGGTTCAATGTCTAACAATGTTTTTTGAATGATGTCGATTGTGTTTCTCCACTCTCATCTACTCAACCAGAAATTAGTTTTGAACAAAAAAAGAGAGGTGTTTCCTCTCTTATCATAGCAAACTTTTTTAATTCCGGATGATTTCAATTTTGTAGCCATCCGGGTCAGTAATAAAATAATAGCGCGGTTTCCCATCGCCGCTGAGACCTTTTGGTTGGGTCGGTTGGTAGCCTTTTTGATTGTGGGCGGCCCAGGACGCCTCCAGATCATCGACCCGTACAGCCAAATGACCGTAGCCATTGCCTAAATCATAGGGGACCGTCTGGTCATAATTATAGGTGAGTTCCAGCTGATAACCGTTGGCACTGCCGTCGCCTAAAAAGACCAGAGTAAATTTATAATCGGGTTCATCTCGCCGCCGCACTTCTTCAAAACCAAGTGCCTCATTATAAAACTGAATCGACCGTTCCAAATCGATGACCCGTATCATCATGTGTGCCATTTTGTAGATTCCCATCGTGCTCTCCTTCTATATTATAATTCATTACTTTACAATCAGCCCTCTGAGTTAATCGGGCTGAGCATACTCTTGTAAAAGGCGTAGGCCTTGGATTTTTTTCCAAGGCAATAGCCAAGATAATGATCCAGAAGATCATTGAGTTTCATCACCTCAGCCGGGTTGGCTTCGCGGTCCTTCAGCTGCTTGACCGGCTGTCTTAAAAAATCACGGAGTAACGTAAGCATTGCCGGGGTTAACTTGTACTGATAGCCCGCTATTTGTTCGCGGCAGCTGCTGCAGATCACCCCATTGTTTTCAATACTAAAGAGGCATAAATCCTGATCGTTCTGACAACTGCAGCAGGCTTCTAAAACCGGGCGATAGCCTAAATAACTGACCAGCTTCATCTGAAAGGCAGCCACCAGAACCAGATCGTTTTGGGCTTTTCCAGCCGAGATATAAAACAACACCGCAAGCAGCAATTTTAAAATCTCCGGGCTTTTCTGATAAAATTCGAAAGCATTATAGATCAGATCAAGCAAATATGCAGATAGTGCCATTTTGGTCAGGTCATTGCGCAACGGATAGAAGGCCTCGATTAAATCGGACTGATTGATGATCCCAAAGTTTTTGCCCGGATAATAGACAAATTCACTGTAGGCAAAAATCTGAGTGCTGGCCAGCAGACCACTCTTTTGCCGGCGAACCCCCCGGGCAATGCATTGAATCTTGCCTTCATCTTCCGTGAAGATGGTCAGGATTTTATCCTGTTCTTTATAGGGCTGCTCTTTGATGACCAGCCCCTTTGTTTTAATCAATGCCATGATTCTCCCTAAAGAAGGATTTATTCAAAATAGCCTAAATCTTTCAGATCAAAATTCTTATCCCGCCAATCGGAGCGCACCTTCACCCAGAGCTGCAGATTGATTTGTGATTTGAGGAAAAATTCAATATCTTTGCGGGCCTGAGAGCCAATCTTGGTCAGCATCGAGCCGCCCTTGCCGATTAGAATACCCTTATGAGTTTTGCGCTCACAAAAAATGGTCGCTTCAATGTCGATTATATCCTTTCCTTTTCGTGGTTTCATGGCCGTCACTTCGACAGCAATGCCATGGGGGACCTCATCACTTAACAGGTTCAGAATTTTTTCCCGGATCAGTTCCTGGACAATCCAGCGCTCGGACTGATCAATGATCATATCAGCCGGAAAAAACATCGGGCCCGGGCTGAGCAGGTCGGTGATCAGATCCAGCAGCTCCTTGACTCCATCGCCGGTAGCTGCAGAGATGGGAATAATCGCCTTAAGAAAATCATATTTCTGATAAGCTGCAATCGTTACTAATAGATCTTCTTTGGGCAGCAGATCGATTTTATTGATCACCAGCACAACCGGGGTCTTGCAGGTCGCCAGTTTTTCGAGGATATACTGATCCCCGGGGCCGATTTTTGTTTCCGGTTCCACCAGATATAAGACCACATCGACATCCGCAACCGTGTTTTCAGCGGCTTTTTGCATATAGTCGCCGAGCTTGTTTTTGGGACGATGCATTCCCGGCGTATCAATAAAGACCATCTGAGCCAGTTCATCGGTATAAATACAACGAATGGCGTTGCGGGTAGTTTGGGGTTTGGCCGAGGTGATCACCAGTTTTTCCCCCATAATATTATTGAGCAGGGTCGATTTTCCCACATTGGGACGACCGACGATACTGATAAATCCGGATTTAAAGGTTTCGTTCATTACTCACATTCTTTCTCTGGTTAAAAAAACCAATTGATAATTTTAGGCAAAAAGATAATCAGGCCAACACAAACCGACATGATCGCCGCCACCATCACGGCGCCGGCGGCGGTGTCTTTTGCGACCTTAGCCAGATGGTGGTATTCTTCGGTGTACAGATCCACCAAGGTTTCGATGGCCGTGTTGATGATTTCCAGCATAAAAACAAAGCCAATCACAATCACCAGTGCCAGCCATTCATAATTTTCAATTTTAAAAATAAAACCAAAGGCCACCGCCAGAAACCCGACTCCAAAGTGAATCCGCATATTGGGTTGCGTTTTAAGGGTGTATAAAATCCCTTCGATGGCAAAGGAAAAACTTTTTTTCAGTTTTCGTCTAATCTCTCCCACCTCCTGATTCTTTACATAAATACTCTGCTCATTTCCAGGCTTGGCTGCCCGGGTTTCTAGTCGTCACCCATCACTTCTTTTTCGATCGCCCGCATCACCGCTTTTTGATCATCTTCGAGATGGTCATAACCCAGCAGATGCAGCACACTGTGCACAGACAGATAGCAAAGCTCCCGCGTTAGAGTGTTTTCGTATTCCTGGGCCTGGGTTTTAGCCTGTTCAAGACAGATGACAATATCCCCCAGCAAAAGCGGCAAAAAAGGGTTTTCTTTAATAATAGACTCCCGATGTGTGATAAAATCTTCATACATCGGAAAGGACAGCACATCGGTGACGGCATCCTTGCCCCGGTAATCGCGGTTGAGCTTTTTAATTTCGTCCGCACTGACAAACGAAAAACTTATTTCACACTCCACCTCAATTTCCTGGTGAAGTAAGATACGCACCATAGCATCTTCAATTTCTTCCAGAATCGCTTGATCTATTTCAAACTGACTGCGATTATCATAGGCAACTACGAGCATTTTATTTCCTCTCTGGTTTTCATCTTTTATTTAGGTCATTGCGAAATGAAAAAGCACCGAACAATGGTTGCTTTGGGCGCAGTTTCCACAAACAATTTTGTAACGTGTAGGCGAACAGTTCAGAGAACTGTCCGCCGTACAGTGTAAAAATTGTTTCGTGCGAAACTGGGCCCAAAGCTCACGGCAGTTTCGCAATTGCCTATTTCATCTTTTATTTCTTCTTTTATTGGCCGCCTTGGCTTGCGCTTCCGATCGGGCGGCTGCCCGCATGGCCGCTTTTTTCTTATCCGTCAAGGGGGTATGATGCGGGATCAGCTCGTCATAGGGCGGGGTGGTCATATGGGAGAGCATCCCAAAGCCATGATTATAGTCAATCATCGTGATACTCCCCAGTTTAATGTCAAAATGCCATTTGCAGTCAAGCGGGAGATTAAGCATATTGGTCAGCATCCCGTGGATGGTCCCGCCATGGGCCACCATCAGAACCGTTTCGCCCTCGGTCAATTCGGTTAAGAATTCGGCGCAAAGGTCATGATACTCGCGCTGGCTCTGACCCTGAGGGACTTTGTAATCTATATAATTGGCCATCCATTGATCCCATTCCGCCTGAAAGATTTCGATGCATTCATCACGGGTTTTTCCCTCAAAAATCCCGAAGTTGAATTCCCGCAGGCGGTGATCAGTCAGGATCTCTTTGCCGGTTACTTCCCCCACGGCCTGGGCGATTTTATAAGCCCGGGTCGTCGGGCTGGCATAGATTTTATCAAAGGTCAGCTTTTTATCTAAGGTGATCAGTTCTTCGACCAACACTTCCTTCATGGCCTCGCCCCGGGGCGTATAATCGGATTCGGTGTGGCCATTGAGGCGATGTTCCACATTTCCGTAGGTTTCTACATGTCTTACCAGTACCAGTTTCATTGATTCTTCCTTACGTGATTTTTAAACTTTTCTCTATTATAACTCATTTTTATCGGGGAAACCAAAATATTTTTGCCAATACCGATCTTTTTAGTTATAATTAAATTAGTACCTTGGAAAGGAAGTCACCATGGAAAAAATTAATAAACAATCCCTCTTCGCCGATCTGGGTCTGGTCACCGTGGCCTTTGTCTGGGGCAGTGGTTTTGTTGCTTCAAAAAATGCCCTTGATTCGATGTCACCAATGATGCTAATGGCCGTCCGGTTTACCATCGCAGCGTTGTTATCCGGATTGATCTTTCGCAAAAATTTAAAGAATATTTCTAAAGAAACCCTTAAAGCCGGTTGTGTGATCGGATTTTTTCTTTTCACCGCCTTTGCCGCGCAAATGATTGGTCTGCAATATATGCTGGCCGGCAAGCAGGCTTTTTTAACCGGAACCAACGTGATTATGGTCCCCTTTATCTATTGGGCTGTCAAAAAACAGAAACCCGATCAGTACAATTTTGCGGCGGCCTTTATTATGCTGCTTGGCCTGGCCCTGCTGACGATCGATTTTTCCGCTGGCTTTACCTTTAATCCGGGCGATGCCTTAACCCTACTGTGTGCTTTTTTATATGCCTGTCATATTGTCGTTGTAGGAATTTACTCGCAGCAGCATGATCCGATTGCGTTAACGGTGATCCAACTGGTCTTTGCGGCAATCGTTTCCTTAGTCTACGTTTTTGTTTTTGGTGAATTCACTCTGGCCATCCCGCTGCCCGGTCTTTTAAATGGCGCTTACCTGGGGATTTTCTGTACCTTTCTGGCTTTTCTGGGCCAGAATATCGCCCAAAAATATACGAGTTCCACCCATGCAGCCATTATTCTTAGTCTGGAGGCCGTTTTTGGCAGTCTGTTAGCGATTATGATTCTAAGCGACAACTTCACCTTCACAATGTTATTGGGCTGTCTGGTTATTTTTCTGGGCATCATCACTGCCGAAACCAAGTGGTCTTTTCTTAAATCTAAGCAAACTAATCCAGAAAAACTCACCGAGATCTAGCTTTTTCTTTACAGAATAATTCGCAATATGCTATGATAACCTCCAATCGCAAGAATAATTGCAAAGGAGGTTTTTTTTTGAAAACTCAATTTAATATTGGAAATCTCAAATTTTCCAAACCGATTGTCCAGGGAGGCATGGGAATCGGCATTTCCCTTTCTGGCCTGGCCGGAAACGTCTCCAAACACGGTGGTCTGGGAGTCATCTCAGCTGTCGAAATGGGCAGTGATTACCCTGACTATAAAAAAAATCCCAAGCTGGCCAATCGACAGGCCATGACCGATCACTTTAATCGGGCCAAAGAAATATCCGGCAATCGTCCGATCGGGATAAATATTATGGTGGCGCTGACCCAATACGAGCAGCTCGTCAAGGATGCCGTGCAAACCGGTTATGATATCATTTTTGCCGGTGCCGGTCTGCCGTTAACCCTGCCGGAACTGACCCGCGATTCCTTAACCAAGATTGCCCCAATTATTTCGTCGAAACGGGTGGCCAAACTGATCTTAAAACACTGGTGGCGTCACTACGAAGTCGCGCCCGATGCCATTGTCCTGGAAGGCCCCTTGGCGGGCGGGCATTTAGGTTTTAAAAATGAAGACCTGACCCCGGAACGTCTGGCTGAACAGGCGCTGCCATCGCTGATTCCCGGGGTACTGGAAGAAATCAAACCCTATGAAGACCTGGTCGGACGACATATCCCCTTAATTGCCGGCGGCGGCATTACCACCGCGACCGATGTCCAGGAAACCCTGGCAGCCGGTGCCGATGCGGTGCAGATCGGTTCTCGCTTCGTGGCTACCGAAGAATGCGATGCCTCCCTGGCCTTTAAAGAAGCCATGGTTAAAGCCAAACAATCCGATATTGAAATCATTGTCAGTCCTGCCGGTTTGCCGGGTCGGGCCATTCATAACCGTTTTCTGGAAGAGGTAAAAGCCGGATTGCGCCATCCAAAAAATTGTCCAATCAACTGCATTAAAAGCTGCGACTACAAAACAGCTCCCTATTGTATCGGCCTGGCACTGATTGCCGGAAAACAGGGTGATCTGGAAAATGGCTATGTTTTTTCCGGAGCCAATGCCTATAAGATCAATGAAATCACGACCGTGGAAGCCCTGATGAATGAACTGACCAGCGAATTGGAATAAAAAAGCCACCTCCAGTCCGTGCATATGAGGTCTGCTAAAACTTAATATCACCTAAGAAAGCGCTGATGATTTGAGCTTTTCTTGACAAATATTTTTTTAGGGCTATAATTAGTTAGACAATCTAATAATATTGGAGGTGACTCTTTGGACTCTTTTTCTTCCCAACTCAATGGAATTTTGGTGGATACATTCAATAATATTTTAAAATTTGAAGAAGATTTACTCAAACAATCAACGAATATTGATTTATCGATCAACGAAATGCATCTGATTGAGCATGTGGGAAAAAATAAAAATGATGGCCGAACCATCAGCGATCTTGCCCAAAGTCTTAATATTACCCTTCCTTCTGTGACTGTGGCCATCAATAAACTGGTCAAGAAAGGGTATGTTAAGAAAGAAAAAAGCAATACCGATGGACGGGTAGTGTACGTCCGTCTCACCGACAAGGGTTTGCGGATCGATAAAATTCATCAGTATTTTCATGTGAAAATGGTGAAAGAAATCGCCAAAGAAATGACCGACGAAGAAAAAGAATCTTTAATTCATGGCATGGAAAAACTGAATGGTTTTTTCAGAAAAAAACTATCACGGCTATCTGACGATAATGAAATGTCTGAGCCCTGATGCTTGGAGGAACAAATGTCCTTTACAATTATTGGAACCGGTTCTGCATTGCCCCAAACAATTCAGACCAATGATGACATCGCCCAGTTTCTGGACACATCCCACGAATGGATTGTCAGCAGAACCGGCATTGAAGCCCGGCATATTTGTGTGGCCGAATCCATTTTGGATATTGCCCTGGAAGCCAGTGTGAACGCACTGGCAAACGCCCAGATAAAACCCGACGAACTTGATCTGATCATCTGCCCGACTCTCGGCGGTGATACGGTCACCCCTTCCCTGGCCTGCCTGGTTCAGGAAAAGTTGGGCGCTACCTGCCCCAGTTTTGATCTCAATGCGGCCTGCTCCGGATTTGTCTACGGCCTCGATGTGGCGGATGCCTATTTTTCCCGGAATTCGGACTTGAAAATTCTGGTTATTGCCGTCGATGCGATGTCCAAACTGGTTGACTGGCAGGATCGGGCCACCGCTGTCCTATTTGGCGACGGAGCCGGCGCCGCCGTTTTAGCCAGCGGAAAAAGCCTGAAGGCTATTCAGCTGACCGCCGTCGGAAATCAACACGCTTTAAGCATTCCCTGGCCCAAGGGCAATCACCCCCTGACCAAAGACCAGGCCAACCCGGCTCCCTATCTGCTTATGGACGGACCGGAGGTTTACCGTTTTGCGGTAGCCGCCATCTGCTCCGACTTAAAGACCGTCGCCCAACAGGCTGGTTTGGAGCTGGCCGATCTGGACTTTATTATTCCCCACCAGGCTAACCTGCGAATCATTGAAGGCGCGGCCAAACGGCTGAAGCTGCCGATCGATAAATTCGTGTTGCGGGTCAACGGCTGCGGGAACACCTCGGCAGCCAGTATTCCGCTGGTTCTGGATGAACTGAATCGCAATGGTTTATTTAAAAACGGTACCCGCATTGCCTTAACTGCTTTTGGGGGGGGGCTGACAACCGGTGCCTGCATTATTGAGTGGGCCTGATCATCATCCGGCATCAATTTAGTTATTAAAAAGACTTCAGATTAAAGTCAAAAGTAGTACCGACAATTGTTACATCATGTTGTACGCATCAAGGCGGACACGGCGATAGCCTGTCCGA
>CAZEBY010000076.1:0-7482 GCA_964510565.1 uncultured Lachnospiraceae bacterium
TCAGATGAAACAACATTTTTAGACAGTGCCGATAAATAGGTGCTCCAGGCCTTTGTTTTAAAGAGATCCTGATTGGAGTATTTGTCCAGCAAGGCATAATACTCATCGGTTACTCCTTTAAACTGCAAATCACGCTGAGCCTGTCTGATCAAATCGATGGCCCGGTTTATTTCCGCCTGGGTATTATCGGTTGTTACAAAATAGCCCTTGGAAGCCAGTTTTTTCTCGTAGGCGGTCCAGCTCTTGGCAGTGTAATCGGCCTTACTGACATCATCAAGGATATCAAAATAACCGGTCAGGCTCCCTTTTTCCATCAATTTCTGCTGGGCCCGGGTAATCTTGACGATGGCCGCATCAATCTGAGCCTGCGACTTATCCGCGTCCATTTCATTGGCGCTGAGGATCTTCTGGTAAGCGGTCCAGGATGTCGAGGTATAATCGACCTCTTTCATTTCCTTGAGCGCTCGGGTATCCGTCGCATCATCGGGATCTTTTCCGAGCACAATATTATACTTTAAGATGGTATTGTAACGCCCCAACTCGCCGCCTTTTAGCAGCTTGTACTGGGCCTTTTTAATATTGGCCACCGCGGTATTGACCTGTGCCTGCGATTTATCCGGATCCATCACATTGGCATCCAAAACCTTCTGATAGGTGGCCCAGGATGAAGTGGTGTAGTCACTCTGCTTCATTAATACTACCGGTTTGGTAGCCGTTGCATCATCGGGATCTTTCCCCAAATAGAGATTGTATTTCAGAGCCTTATTGTATTCTTTGTAATCACTGGCTCTTTCCACCAGCTTCAGGCTGGCCGCTCTCAGCTTCGTTACGGCGGCATTGATTTTAGCCTGGCCATCCTGCGGTTTGAGGAAATTGGCATCAATCACCTTCTGATAGGTGGCCCAGGAAACTGAGGTGTAGTTATCCTGATCGAGGCCAATTAAATCTTCATATTCTTCAAGATCTTCTGCCGCTCCCACCAGTTTTTTCTGAGCTGCTTCAATTTTTTCAATGGCGGCATCAATCGCTTCCTGTCCGTCAGCGGGTGTCACCACATTGGCAGCAACCACTTTCTGGTAAGCATCCCAGGAAGCGGTGGTATAGTCAGTGCGAATGACCGCATTAATGGCGGCATGGTAATAGCGCATATCGCCAGCCGGCACCAGATTCATTTGGGCATTGAGAATTTTTAAAACCGCGTCATCAACAACCTCCGCTTTGCTCATATCATTGACGATCACTGAGCGAACGACCTTCTGATAGGCATTCCAGGAAGCAGTGGTATAGTCTTCCTTGTTAACGGCATCGAGTACTGCCTGATAATAGGTCAAATCAGCTTTTTTGACCAGTTTGGCCTGGGCTGCTTCAATTTTTTTGATGGCCTTTTCAATCTCACTCTGGGTGTTGGTTTCATCGACATAATTGGCATCCACGACATCCTGATACACTGTCCAGGTGGTTTCAACGTAGTCTTCTTCTTTCACCGCATCCAAAAGCGCATTATAAGCCGTAAAATCAAATTTTCTGACCATTTTCTTCTGCGCCTCGTCAAGCTTCTTTACCGCCGCATCGACTTCAACCTGGGAATTGTTTTCGGTCATTGCATAAGTAGAAAGCACTTTTTGATACGCTTGCCAGGATGGCTCGGTATAGTCTTCCGGCCGGACCGCCTCCAGTGTTGCTTTATACTCGGTTAAATTGACCTTCCACTGCAGTTTTTTCTGAGCCTCCAGGATATTGCTGACGGCCTTATTAATTTCCGCCTGGGTGTGATTTTTAGTGACCACATTGTCATCGACAACATCCTGATAGACCGCCCAGGTATCCGGGGTATAATCGACTTCTTTAACAGCTGCCAAAGCCGCATTATAAGCAGCCAGATTTTTTGCCAGCACCAGGTTTTTCTGGGCCGCAGTAATATTGGCGGTTGCCTGTTTGATTTCAGTTTTGCTTTTATCTTTAGTCATCCGGTTGGCATCAACCACTTTTTGATAGATGGCCCAGGATTCACTCGTGTATGAAGACGACTTGACGGCATTGACCGTCGCCAGGTAAGCTTCGTATTCTTCATTCACTTCGACGATTTTAATCCGGATCCCCTCAAGTCTCAAACCTTCTCCCGAGGTTCCGGCCATTTCACCGCTTTTAAACCAGGTGTCCTGATTATCAGCGTCTTTTAACCAGCCTTTGTTCTGTACCTGGACGTTGTATAAAAGCCGATAGCCCGGCATATTATTCAGGACTAGCCGGATGCTTTCAAGGCGCAAACCCGCGCCACTGGTTCCGGCTTCACTGCCCATGGCAAACGGACCCAAATCACCACGATTCTGGACATGGACATAGGTCTGAATACTTGCGCCTTCCGGCAAAGAACCGGTTAAGCCCACCAGCAATGCTTCCAGACGCTTGGATTCACCGACCGTGCCCGACAACGCGCCATTATTTTTCCAGGCCGTTTCCCAACCATAATCCTGAATATGGGTTTTGTACTGGACACCCGGTTCAGTAACAATATTTGCCTGAGCCCCTTCAGCCAGAACACCCGGCGTAAAAAGTGCTGAAGTCAGCAAGACGGCTGATAACATCGAAGCTGTCTTTTTTTTCATTGACAAGACCTCCCTTTTCTATTTACGATCTGTCTTAAACCTTATATGATCAATCCGAAGATCAACATGCAAATTTGATTAAAATTCTTCTCATAATTATATCATATTTTTACAATGATGTTATCGTCAAAATACGACAATTCTTTAATAAATCCACCCGGTTCCTGATAAAAATTACCATATTTAAGTAATTGAGCCCTTTACCGGCATCCACCAGCAAAGAGCTCAACCTAACCCCGTCGGGTTTATTCTTTTATTCAGTTACATTAAGGGTTGTTGTTATTTCGCTTCTATTAACCGTCTCATTTTTACTGTCTTTAATATCCACATAGAAGGTGTAGTCACCCGCGGTTGCCGGTTTATAGGTATAGTAATAGGTTGTTGCGAAAGCTCTAATTATTTGTTCGCTGCCACCGTCTTTTTTCATCGAGAACTGATAATAATAGGGTTTGATCCCATCTTGTCCGGTGGCTGAAAGCCGGATACTTCCACCTTTAGTGATGCTGGTTTTACTGATGGTAAAATCTTTAACCGTAGCCTTTTTAATCACCGCGTAACTGTCGATGGTTTTTTCAGCTGTATTGGACGCTTCATCTTCATTCTTGTTGTCTGTTACGGTGACATAAAACTTGTAGGCACCGGCTTTTTCCGGTGTAAAGGTGATGGTTTCGGGTGTCTCATCGGCGTCTTCGGTAATGGTGACCGGTTCTTCTGTCCCCAACTGGGAGCGGAATTGATAATTATAATCGCCGCTGCCGCCAGCGATGGTGGTGGTGAGGGTGACTGCTTCTCCTTCATATTGTTTGACAGTCGGCGCCACTGAAAAGCGCCGGATAATCGGTGGATCAACCACCTGATAATCCATCAGTACCGCTGTTTCTTCTTCGAGGCTGCTGATCACTTTGTTGGCATCGGTGATCTCCACTCCAAAGCTATAGACTCCGGAGATGATGGGCCGATAGCTGACATACTTCGAGGTGGTTTGGGAACCGATTTTAGTCCATGTTTCCACGTCATCGGTATCATTTTCACTGTCTCTTTTGTAATAAAACTGATACTGATATGGGGTCTTGCCACCGGTTCCGGTGGCCGTCAGCTTGATCGTGGTGCCAATATTCTGCGGTGTTTTCTTATCCGCCACCAGACTCTTGACGCTGACATCGCCCAACACCTTAAAGCTGCCGATTTTTGCCGTCTTAGTCACATAATTGTCATCAGTGACCTCCACAAAGAGATTATAACTCCCGGCCTGATCGGGAACGAAGTTAGCTTTTGCCATCCGGGGATTTACTAAGGTTGTGGTCTCCGGATATTCTGGCTCCGTGCCCCGGGTCCAATAGAAGAGATAGTCCATATCTCCAATCCCGGTGCCTGAAGCGACCGTGGCGGTCAGTTCAACGGTATCCCCGACATAGACCGGTTCTCCGGTTTTATTGGTTGTCAAGGTCACCACCGGTGGATTATTAATGTCAAAATCGATACTTTCCGTAGCCTTAACGCCATTGGCATCGGTAATCTCTACCAGCAGAATATAGGTGCCTTCGGTCACTGGTTTAAAGGTGACAAAATTTTTAGCCGCATCGCCCGGGAGTTGACAGTCTTCATAATCAGCTTCTTCAATTTGGTCAGCGTCATTTTCCCGCAGTTTCTGGTAAAAGGCATAGGTATAGGGTGCTTTTCCGCCATCCGGGGCGGCCGACAATTTAATTTCGGTATTGATATCCTGACCAGAAGGTTTGCTGGTTTTCAGGCTTTTAACCCCAAAGGTTTTAAGCACCACAAACTTGCTTAAGGTATAGGTTACACTGGTCAAGTCAGTATCGTTATCGATGGCACTGACATAAAAAGTGTAGGTGCCGGGAATTTCTGGTGTAAAGCTGGCCTGATTCCCCTCGACATCGGCAGCATCGATCGTCCCTGATTTTGAGCCGACCTTGTAGGAGAAGGTATAGGTCAGATCATCGCCACCGGCTTCTGGCTTATTGGTGGCGGTTAAGCTAATTTTTTGTTTTTGGTAGGAACTGGTGTTTAACGGTTCCTCAGTTTCGAAATCGGTTACCGCCAGCCCGGTAATAACTGGCGGGTCCGTTACCGTTACTGTCAGAGCTTTTTCAACGGTATTTAAGCTGACCGCGCCATTTTTATCGGTAATTTCGACATAGAAGGTATAGGTGCCCGCTTCATCAAATTGATCAAAACTGATGGTTTTCTGTGTCTTGTCCACCGCTTCAATATCGGTTTCTGCTTTGATTTCATCGCCGTCACTATTATTAATTTTATAGGAAAACTGATAGCTATAGGGTGAAACACCACCTTTTCCGGCTGCTGTCAACTGAATGGCATCGCCAATAATCACCGCTTCGGTTTTGCTGGCATTAAGACTGCTGACTTCCAGACCGGGATTGACCTTGTATCCGGATATTTTTTTACTGACACTGCTGACCCCATCGGAAACAACCACTTCAAAGGTATAAGTGCCGCCGGATAAGGGCTCAAACACGATCGAAGCCGGATCACTGTCGTTATCGACAAGCTTCTCACTACTGCCATTGACATAAAAAGCGTAGCTTAGCGGTGCTTCCCCGGAGTTTGGCTGAACTTCTGTGGTCAGTGTAATCTCTTCACCCGGATAAACCGGCGTCCCCTTCCCGGGAAGCACGGTGAAATCTTCAATGATTGGGGGATTCTTAATCTGATAGCCGGTTAACTCCGAGACAGCCTGCTCGCCGTTTCCATCGGTTACCGTTACCCGCAGGGTATAGAGCCCCACATCGTCGGGCTTGTTAAAGGTCAGGGTTGCCGTTTTGGCGGTCGACTGTTCCTGGATGGTTTCTTTATTTTCCAAAGCATCCACCCACTCAAAGGTGTAGGTATAGGGCGATTTGCCACCAGCCGCTGTCGCCGATAGTTTGATGGCTGTGTTGATCGATGTTCCCGAGGCTTTATCGGTTTTCAGCACTGCGGTTAGCGTTTTTAACACCACCACATTTTTTTGGGTTTGGGCGGCTGTCAGCCCATCGTTATCGACAACCTCAACCGTCACGCTGTAGGTTCCGGCTGTTTCCGGGACAAATTCCAGGCTGTTCGTGTCTTGCGTTACTGTTTTAATGACTTTTGAACCGTTTTTAATGGTAAAACGATATTGAATTGGCCCGGTACCGGTGCCATCTTTAAGTGCTGCCGTGATCAGAATGGGATCATTCTGGTAGATGGCTGCTTCCGGATCCGCTTTATTCACTGCTGTGATTTGCTCAATCACCGGGCCATTGACAATTTTGAAATTCTCAATTGTCTTGGTGGTGGTTTTTCCGTTGCCGTTATCATCTTTTATTTCAACATTCAAGGTATAATTGCCAACCTGGGTGGGCTTAAATAATACCGTATTGGTACTCGGCAATGCTTTATCATCCAGTTCAATGGTCTCCCCGTCGAGCTGATAAGAAAATTTGTAATGATACGGTGTCTTGCCGCCGCTGCCATTGGCTGTCAGCTTAATCGGGCTATTAACATTCTGGCCTGAGGGTTTATCGGTCACAAAGCTTTTGGTTGCCACTGCTGCCAGCACCTTGTAGCCGGTTTTCGTTGCGGTTGTTTTTAAACCGTTCTGATCGGTTACTTCTACTATAAAGGTATAGCTGCCGGCAGTGAGTGGGGTAACGCTGATCGATGCCACGTTTTGGTTGATTACCGGATCGGTCAGTTCCACCGTTTTGGTGCCCAGTTTATAAAAGAATCGGTAACTAAAGGGCGCAACCCCGCCATCGACGGTCGCCTCAAGGATGACTTCATCTTCGGCATAGTGATTAACTTCCTGATCCCGATTGGTAACTAACTGGGCCAACGGATTATCGCGGATCTGAAAAACCTGGGTGGTCTGCTCCGCTTCTTTGCCGTTGGCATCCCGGGCGATCACCGAAATGGTATATTCGCCAGCTTCAGTCAGTGGCAGACTCACCATGTTCGTTGTCGTGGCTTCACCCTGATAGATGTTTTCACCGTCACGATCGCAGGCAAACAGGTAGGTATAGGGACCCTTGCCACCACTGGCTGAGGCCGTAAATTTGACGGTTGTATTACGGTTTTGCGGTGATTTCTTGTCTGACTTCAGAGTTACCGATGGTCTGGTCAGTACCGGATAGCTTGCTGATTCAGCCTGGGCCACCACTTCGCCATTTTCAATAACATCAACATAGAAACGGTAGTTTCCGGCTGAAGGCAAGGTAAAATCGATACCCGTTTCCGTACTGGTTTCAATCGCGGTTCTGGTTGTCCCCGCATCAAGTGAATAGGCATAGGCATAGCTATTCGTCTCCTTGCTGCCGGAGACGCCGACCGTAAGACTGACCTGATCCGCGGGATAGGCGGGGGTGCCATCGGTTTTCGCGGCGGTTAATGCGACAACCGGAGTAATGATCATGTTTTCGATGGTCGCCGGCGTTTCCGGAACAATTTTGCCACTACCATTTTTTATTTCCAGGGAAAGATCATAGCTGCCGGCCTTTGGTGGCGTAAAACTGACCGTTTCCGTTGTTGAAAAATCCTGAATTGGTATGACTTCCCCATCCTCAAAGGTTGCAAAAAAACGATACTGATAGGCTGTTTTCCCGCCGCTACCGGCGGCATTTAAAACGATGGTCGTGCCGATCGGGTGCGTCTGAGAATTGTCCGGGGTCGCCGTAAATGATTTGACAGCCAGATCATCGACAATGGTATAGTTTAGAAGCTCACCGCGGGCGGTTAATCCCTGCTCATCGGTCACTTCGACATAGAGATTATAAAGACCCGGGGTCGCTGGTTTAAAGGTCGCTTGGGGCGTTTCTGAATCGCTCAGCACCTGGGTGAGCTCACCGCTGGTGTAGTAAAAACGGTAGTTGAG
>CAZEBY010000076.1:7582-10785 GCA_964510565.1 uncultured Lachnospiraceae bacterium
AATCGCTCAGCACCTGGGTGAGCTCACCGCTGGTGTAGTAAAAACGGTAGTTGAGAGTGCCGCTGCCGGTATTGGCGACGGTCTCGGCGGTCAGCAGGATTTCACTGTCATAATACTGGGGTGACGCTTTATCGGCCTTAAAGCCATTTTCAGCAATCACCGGTTCATTGGTCACGGTAAAATTGGCGTACGCCTTTTGGGCGGTCTTGCCACTTTCATCTTTTGCCCTGACATAAAAAGTGTAGCTGCCGGCGGTATCGGGAGTAAAAGGAACTGAACTCAAGGCCGTATCGCTGGCAATGTTATCGGTGGACGGAGTGCCATTATAACTGACCCGATCCCAGAAAAAATCGTAGCGGATTGTCCCGGTGCCCCCGGATACGGTTGCCGTTAACGTGACCGCTTGACCAACCGCAATTTCGCTCTGGGGTGAAACCTGAAAATCATCCACCGTCAGAAACTCAATGATATTAAATGGTATTTCCGGTCGCGCTTCATAGGCGTAAGCTTGTGCCGTTGAATTGGATTCGCCATAGATCGTCACCGGGCTGCCATCAAACATCCCATCAACCTGCATGGTAGTCACCGATTTAGGGATACTGACTTTCGTCAGTTTTTGGCAATTCCCAAAGGTTGGATTGCCCGTTACCGAGTAGATGGCGGTCAGGGAAGTCGGCAGTTCAATTTCTACCAGGGCATCACAGTTGTTGAAGGCTCCTTCATTAATATATAACAGGTTGTTGGTAAATTTGACGCTGGTGATCGCCAGGTCTTTAAAGACATTGCTGCCGATGCCGACGACTTTTTTACCGTCCAGGGTGTCGGGGATTTCAACCGTGGCTCCACCATTATCAAAGTCGTAGCCCGTAATCTCAACCCCACCGGTAACGGCTGTACAGGTGAAAATCTCTTGAGCCACCACCTTCATGGTCACATCTTCTGCCCATAAATTGATTGGCATTGATGTCAGCACCATCAGAAATACCAGCATCAGACTCAGCCATTGTTTCATTTGTTTTTTCATCTCGATTTCCTCCTTAAGCTCGCCCTGGTTTTTATCTTTTAGTCCCTTATTTTTATCATAACACGGATCAGGCCGCATAAATAGTTTATCGACATTTTTAATCCATTTTTTAGTCTTTTTTCTCATAAATAAAAAATTTGCAATTGCTGGTTTACACTCAGCAATTGCAAAAATAAGCCCGTGATAATTTTAGTCCCGAATTTTATGGATTAATCAAGATCTCAACATTTGCCGTGGTGGCTGCGGCACCACCATCAAGGGGAGTGAGCGTAAAGGTGACGGTTGCCACTGTATTTCCCTCCGCGGTAATCAAACCGGTGGTCGGATTAATCACCGCCGTGCCCTGATCGATCCGATTAAAAGTAATGGTATAATCGGTTTTATCGATGCCGGCTGCGGTAATCATTTCGGCTGCCCGGGTCAGGATATTATCCCCAACCTTGCACACTCCAAAGTAAGTTGAATTAATCTTGGCCTTACTGATCACATAAGCTCCGCTATAAACCAGATTTTTCTGGGCGGCGACAATTTTTGTTGTGGCGGCATCCACCGCTGCCTGGCTATGATCCGGCGTTACCTGATTGGCCGTCACCACTCCCTGATAAAGCGTCCAGGAAGCTGGTGTATAATTAACCTGTTGCACTGCTGCCAGCGCCGAATTGTAAGCGGTTAGATCAGATCCTTTAATAAGAATTGACTGCTGCAGGGCAATTAACGTTTGGGTATAACTATCCACCACACTTTGAGCATACCCTTTAAGGGTATCGGCCGGAATTTCGACAATCGCTTTGACCTGACTGTTATTGGTATAACCCGTAAATGAAGCCGTGGTGTAAGGACCATCGCTAATCTTGATGTTTTTGGCAGCATTAAACGCGGTCAAATCTGCGGTTTTCACCAATTTGGACAAGACACTGTTGATATCGGTGGTCGCCCCATCAATCGTTGTTTGCGCTGTTTCTTTGGTGATTACATCATACGCCCATTTCCCCCCTGTCAGAGTACCATACTTCTCACAGCTGGCGGTGTAAGCATTCCAGGTAACAGAGGTGTAGGGGGCATTGGCGGCATCGCTGCCGTATTGCAGATAAAGGGCAAGGGTCTGGTTAAAGGCGGTCAAATCTGAATAGAGCACCAGATTTTTCTGGGCGGCCAGGATTTTGGCCGTGGCGGCATCGACTTCAGCCTGAGAATTCATGTTGTTAACCACATTGGCATCCACCACCGCTTTGTAACTTGACCAGCCGCTTTTGACCATATCTTCGGTCACGGCTGCCAGCGCTGCCTGATATGCCGTTAAATTAGCCAGTTTAAAGAGATTTTTCTGAGCCTTGATAATTGCTATGGTAGCGGCATCGACCTCGGCTTGCGTGTTATCAGCCGTAACCACATTGTCGACCACCACGGCCTGATAGACGGCCCATGAATCAGCTGAATAATCGGCTTCTTTAACCTTGTCAAGGATCTCCTGATAGACCGTCAAATCAGCCTTTTTGACCAGCTTTTGCTGGGCTTTCTCAATCGCCGTTGTTGCTTCTGTAATTTTATTGGCAATATCCGTTTTTGTGACAACATTGGCTTTTACCACCGTCTGATAGTCTGCCCAGGAGGCAGCGGTATAATCAGCTTCTTTCACCTTCGCCAAGGCTGCCTGATAAGCATCAAAGGCAGCTTTAACCGGTGTTTCAACAATTATAATTTCGATCGCTTCCAGTCTCAGGCCTTTGCCTTCGGATCCCGAAAGTGCCCCATCGGCCATCCAATCCTTCCAGCCTTCATTTTGGATATGGGTGCGATATTTTACCGAATAATCCGCCGCATCGGTGCCCGTCAGTTTGATTTCAATGGCTTCCAGGCGCAAGCCTTCTCCCACGGATCCAGCCAGGTCGCCGTTTGAAACCCATCCCTGGGTCCAGCCTTTGTTCTGAATATGGGTTTGGTATTGAATCCCTATCCCATCGGGCACATCTCCCGATAATTCAATCTCAATCCCTTCCAGACGAAAACCCTTTCCTTCCGATCCCGCGAGACTGCCGTCGTGCATCCAGCCCTGGGTCCAGCCTTCGTTTTCAATATGGGTGCGATAGGCCACGCCAAATCCATCATCCGTTTTAACCGGCTCTTCTGCAAAAACACTGGTTGTCAATGCCATGGTCATCATACAAAAACCTGTGATAAT
>CAZEBY010000077.1:0-10328 GCA_964510565.1 uncultured Lachnospiraceae bacterium
TACTAAAACTTGCAAAAGGCTATTATGGTGCTAAAAGTAAGTTATATCGATCAGCAAATGAAGCCGTTATGCGAGCACTCAGATCTTCATATGTAGGTCGAAAAGAAAAGAAACGAAATTTCCGAAGATTATGGATTACCCGAATCAATGCCGGTGCCAGAATGTATGGTTTAAGCTACAGCAAATTCATGCATGGTTTAAAACAGGCAGGTGTTGAAATCGATCGAAAAATCTTAGCGGATTTAGCCATGAATGATATCAACGCTTTCAAAGATTTAGTTGAAGTATCAAAGAAAAACATGAACTAATCGTACGAAAAAACTTCTCAACGGATTATCCATGCTTGAGAAGTTTTTTTATTGGAGATTATTCTTGCTTTTTTATTATGGAGTGTTAGAATAGGTATGGTTAATAAATATTATAGGCGAGGATAGAACTATGGCAGAAAAAATCCGTTGGAATTTTAAAAAATTTGCGGGACAGCGTTCCCCGGCAGAAATGCTGATTTATGGCTTTGCGCTGGTGATTCTGCTCGGTGCAATGCTTTTATCTTTGCCGATCGCCAGTGCTTCCGGAACCAGCAGTGGTTTTATCAACGCGTTGTTCACTGCCACTTCGGCCGTCTGTGTGACCGGACTGGTGGTGGTAGATACCGGCACCTTCTGGTCGGGGTTTGGCAAAGTTGTGATTATTTTTCTGATTCAGATTGGTGGTCTGGGCTTCATGTCACTGACAACGATGTTTTTTGTCCTTGCCGGCAAGCGAATTACCATTAAGGACCGGCTGTTGATTCAATCCTCGGTGAATATGGATTCACTGTCCGGGGTTGTCAAATTCACGAAGTACATTTTCTTTTCAGCAATCATTATTGAAGTCATCGGAGCGCTGATTCTGGCCCTCGTTTTTATTCCGGAATATGGATTTTTAAAGGGCACCGCCTACAGCTTTTTTCATGCGATATCAGCATTTTGTAATGCTGGTTTTGATCTGTTTGGCAATTATTCCAGCCTGACAAAATATGTTGACAATTTTATTGTCAATTTTGCGATTGCCGGTTTAATAATCCTCGGAGGCCTTGGTTTTGCCGTAACCAGTGATATTATCAATATTCGCAAATTTGAGAAGATGACGATGCATGCCAAGTTGGCCTTGACGGTCACCGGTGTACTTTTGATTATCGGATTTGTGCTGTTCTTTATTTTTGAGTATAATAACCCGAAAACCCTGGGGAATCTTTCTTTTCCCAGTAAATTGATGGCGGCATTTTTTCAATCGGTAACACCGCGAACCGCCGGTTATAATACCATCGACATTGCTGCCTTGACTGCGCCCTCACTATTTTTAACGATGCTGTTGATGTTTATCGGGGCATCACCGGGTTCCACCGGTGGTGGGGTAAAAACGACCACTTTTGCAATCATCATGATGACTGTCGGTTCAGTCCTCCATGGGAAAAAAGATGTGATTGCTTTTAAGCGCAGTATTCAGGGTCCGGCCATTCGTCGGGCAATTTCAGTGGTAGTCATCGCTTTAGCTATTGTCATTGTGATGATTTTTGTGTTATTATGTACAGAGCCTGAAGCTTCTTTTGAAACAGTTGTATTTGAAGTGCTTTCGGCCTTTGGAACGGTTGGCTTAACAACCGGATTAACCCCTCATTTATCAGTGGCGGGAAAGATAGCCATCAGTATTACGATGTTTGTCGGACGCTTGGGTCCCTTGACGGTCGCTTATGCGATCTCGCGCAGTGAAAAACGCGCCCGGGAAAATATCGGTACTTATAAGTTGCCGGAAGGCAATATCATGATTGGCTAGAGGAGGATTATTAATTGAAAGAAAAGCAGTTTGCAGTCCTGGGATTGGGGCGTTTTGGAGAAGCATTGGCCATCACCCTCAGTGAGTTGGGCTGTAATGTTGTTGTTGTCGATAAAGACGAAGAAAAGGTTCAAAACATCGCCAATTTGGTTACCTACGCAGTGCAGGCGGATGTCACCGATATCAATGCCCTGAAGTCGATCGGTTTAAAAAACGTTGAAGCGGTGGTGGTTTCCATCACTTCTGACATCAACAGTAGTATCATGGGAATCGTCAATGCGCAGGAGCTGGGCATCAAAGAAATCTATGGCAAAGCCAATAATGCTCAGCATGAAAAGGTGCTCTTAAAACTGGGAGTCAACAAAGTGTTTTCGCCTGAACGCGATATGGGCGAGCGGGTCGCTCACAATTTGTTCTCCGGTGATTTTATTGATATCCTGGAACTGGATACCAATCATTCGATTGCGGAAGTCGAGTCACTGCACATCTGGGAAGGAAAAAGTCTGGAACAGCTTAATCTGCGCGAAAAGCATGGCCTGAATGTGATTGCAATCCGGACCCTCGATGTGTTAAATGCGACACCACTGGCTAGCGACATTATCCTTGCTGGTGATAAATTGATCGTTATGGGCGAAAATCGATCAATTAATGAGATCAATAAACTGTCCCGAAAAGATCATTAACGATGTTTTTCGAAATCACGTCTAAAAGCAATGAACAACTCAAGTATCTGCGCAAATTAAGCAGTAAATCGTTTCGGGATCGTGAGGGCGTTTTTGTCATCGAGGGAAGTAAACTATTTCTAGAAGCGGTGAATCACCGATTATCCTTTAAACAGATCTTTGTGAGCCAAGAATGGCTGACCATTAATCCCGGTGTGCTCGGCAATCGGGTCACTGAGCTGGCTAAACAGGGCGTAACTGTAAACCGTGTTGACGCTTTGGTTCTGGCATCTGTTTCCAGTCTGCAAAAACCCGAGGGAATCATTTGTGTGCTGCATAAAATTTCGGTTCAGGCGGGTCACTTCAACCGTTATGTATTACTTGAGGATGTTCAGGATCCCTACAATGTTGGCACAATTATCCGCACCGCTGATGCTGCTGGCTTTGACTGCGTCGTCACCTCCACCAAAACTGCCGATATTTACAATGAAAAGGTGTTGCGGGGCTCGATGGGTTCGGTTTTTCACCTGCCGGTTTATCAGGTTGATTCCTTACTGGATTACGTGCAGCAATTAAAAGCCCAGTCGGTCACCATAATTGGCACCTCTTTAGCGGGCCGGTGCTTATGGGAGCGAGAACCGCTAAGCGGACCGGTGGCGGTTGTCATGGGCAATGAATCTAAGGGGATGTCGGACGAAATGAGCCGATGTTGTGACATGTTACTAAAAATCCCCATTTTGGGACAGGCGGAGTCCCTGAATGTCGCTACGGCGGCTGGCATCATCATCTATGATCTCATCAGAGATGCTAATAAATGCCCAGATCAAATTAAATAAATCATCAACAATGATAGAGCGAGTAAATAAAAATGAGACTTTACAGAGAAAAAATCCGTGGCTGAGAGATTTTATGTATAAATTTATTGAAGTTCCCTCTGGAGTTTTAGCTGTGAACACTGTCACAATTGATAGTCTTTAGCGGCTAACGTTAATTGCGTTAAAATTTTGAGTGAATACTAATTGTATTAATTTAAGGTGGTACCGCGGAATTATTTCGTCCTTTTGAAGGACGATTTTTTTATTTAGAGAAGGAGAAAAAAATGGAGTTAGAACTCAAACAACTGAGAGATCGCTGTGTAGCAGATCTCGGTGCCGTAAAAGAATTAAAAACACTGGACAATGTCCGGATCAAGTATCTTGGTAAAAAAGGTGAGTTGACCATTGCCTTAAAGGGCATGGGTAAACTATCGAACGAAGAGCGTCCGATTATCGGAAAACTGGCTAATGAAATCCGGGAAGAAATTGAAAACAATATCACCGCTCAAAAGCGTTTTCTGGAACAGCAGGAAATAGAGGCCCAGATCCGCGAAGAAAGCATTGATGTCTCGTTGCCTGGTAAAAAACATCAGGCCGGGAATCTCCATCCCCTGACTACAACGGTCAATGAACTGAAGGAAATCTTTCTGGGCATGGGCTTTTCGATTGCTGAAGGTCCGGAAATTGAATGGGCTAAATATAATTTTGACTATTTGAACGTGCCTCAGGATCACTCGGCCAGAGATTTGCAGGATACCTTCTATTACCAGGAAGAGATTGTTTTGAGAACTCAGACCTCACCGGTACAGGTGCGCGTGATGCAAAATCAACAGCCACCACTACGTATTATCTCACCTGGTCGGGTTTATCGTTGTGACGAAATCGATGCGACCCATTCACCGGTTTTCCATCAGATGGAAGGCCTGGTGATTGACAAGGGCATCACCATGAGCGATCTCAAAGGAACCCTCGACTTATTTGCAAAAAAACTTTTTGGCGAACAGACAAAAACCAAGTTTAGGCCCCACCAGTTTTATTTCACCGAGCCCAGTGCCGAAATGGACGTTACCTGTTTTAAATGCGGCGGCATCGGCTGTAAGGTGTGCTCCAATACCGGCTGGATCGAAATTCTCGGCTGTGGCATGGTTCATCCGAATGTTCTTCGTTTCTGTGGTATTGATCCGGATGAATACAGTGGTTTTGCCTTTGGGATGGGTCTTGACCGGATCACGATGATCAAATACGGAATCAATGACCTGCGTTTATTATTTGAAAATGACCTGCGTTTTTTAGCGCAGTTTAAATAGGAGGAATCACACGATGCTCGTTTCACTGAATTGGTTAAAAGAATTTGTTGATATAAATATGGCACCCTTTGATTTTGGCGAAGCCCTGACGATGTCGGGGACCAAGGTCGAAACATTAACAGTCGTTGCCGAAAATGTGGCCAATATCTTCACCGGCAAAATTACTAAAATTGAAGCTCATCCCAATGCCGACAAGCTGGTTGTTTGTACTGTTGACATGGGTAACGACGAACGGGTGATTGTCACCGCTGCCAAAAACGTCTTTGAGGGTGCGATCGTACCGGTAGCCGTTGATGGCGCGGTGCTGGCCAATGGCACTAAAATTGGCACCAACGATTTTCGGGGGTTGCTGTCGTATGGGATGTTCTGTTCGATTGAAGAGCTGGGGATGAACACGGATCTGTTTTCCAAAGAAATCATGGAAGGCATTTTGATCCTGCCGGAAAATACCCCACTGGGAATGGACGCCCGGGAACTGCTGTGGCTGGATGACGTGATCATCGATGTTGAATTGACGGCGAACCGCTCGGATTGTCAGTCGATTGTTGGAATCGCCCGGGAAGCGGCTGCCACCCTGGATCTGCCGATGGCTGAATTTGCGGTTTATGACAGCGTAACAGAAAGCAGCAATGAAATTGCCGATTATTTGGCGGTCCGCATTGAAGACGCTGCCTGCCCCCGATATGTGGCCAAGATGCTGCGGGTTAAAGAAATTACCGCTTCGCCATTGTGGATGCAGGTGAAATTGCTTAACAGTGGGGTTCGACCGATTAACAATATCGTCGATGTGACCAACTATGTCATGCTTGAGCTGGGCCAGCCGCTTCATGCTTTTGACTATGACAGCCTCCAGTCCAAAGAAATTGTCGTTAAAACCACTACTGATAAAACGATCGTCACTCTCGACGATAAAGAACGGGAGATTGACGAAACGATGCTGATGATTACCAATGGTCGGGCGCCGGTAGCGATCGCCGGGGTCATGGGCGGCGTGAATTCTGAAATCACTGAAAAAACCAGTCTGATTGTTCTGGAATCGGCCAATTTCAATAAAGGCAGTGTCCGGTTAACGGCCAAACAGCTCGGCCTGCGTACCGAGGCTTCATCCCGCTTTGAAAAGGGTGTCGATCCCGAGTTAGCCAGCGTAGCCGCCTTACGGGCAACCCAATTGCTGCTGGAAATCGGTGCCTGCGAAGTCATCGAAGGACTGATTGACGTTTATCCTGAAGCGGCCATCGCCAGAACCGTCGAACTGGATGTCAATTGGTTCAATACTTTTGTGGGGATTTCACTGACCAGTGATGAGGTGGCCCAAATGCTGACCCGGCTGTTCTTTAAGGTCGAAAAAAATGGTGACCAACTGTTGACTGTCGAAGTCCCAAGTTATCGGCTGGATATTGAGTTGAAAGAAGACCTGGCTGAAGAAGTGGTCCGGATTTTTGGCTACGATATGATCCCCGGCACAATCATGGGCGGCGAAACCATGGTTGGTGGAAAAACACCGGTACAAAAATATGAAGATATGCTTAAGAATATCCTCGTCGGCCAGGGCTATTACGAGACACTGACCTCCTCGTTTACTAGCGAGAAGCGCCTGCATGGCCTTAATACCGGAGTTGATGAAAACCTGATCCCACTGATTAACCCGCTTGGTGAAGAAAACAGCATTATGCGCCATAACCTGATCGGACATCAGCTCGAAGTGATTTCTTTAAACTTTAACCGAAAAAATCCGGCCGGTTGTTTTTTTGAATTGTCCAACACCTATCGAAAAAATGCCATTGTCGGCGAATTGCCGATTGAAGAAAAGAAACTGGTCATCAGCAGCTATGGCGATGGGGATTATTTCGAATTAAAAGGTGCCGTTGAATTGTTGCTCGAACATTCTGGCATCGAGTACCCCGAATTTATCGCCGGCGGATCCGACTTCCTACATCCTGGTCGTAAAGCAGAAATTTTTGTCAACGGCGTCAAACTCGGTGAGATCGGTGAGATACATCCGCTGGTTGTCAAGAATTACGAGCTGCCAAAGCGCTGCTATGTCTGTCAGCTGTCGTTCGAGGCGCTTTTTGACTGCGCTTCGCTGGCAAATAAGTTCACTGATCTGCCAAAATTCCCAGCCTCAAACCGAGATTTGGCAATTTTACTCAAAGGGGAGATTCCTGCGGCGGCAGTGGCAGCGATTATCCGCAAAAACAGCGGCGAGATTCTTGAAAGCATTGAACTCTTTGATGTCTACACCGGGGCTCAAATCCCTGATGGCTATAAAAGCTTAGCTTATGCGCTAAACTTCCGCCATCATGAACGAACCCTGACCGACAACGACATTAACCCGGTGATTGATCAAATCCTGAGCGAATTAAAACAGACGTTTGACGCTCAACTCCGCGAATAGTATTGATACGGCGATGAATGACTTACATGCGATGATCATCGGACTGCTGCAATTAAAAGGGGTCGGGCGAGCAAAAGTTAAACAACTGCTGGAAATGATAACTGCTCCTGAGACGCTGTTGTTTCGAGAGATCGTCGCCATTGGCCAAACCTTTCACCTTATTTCCAACCAGCAAGGTCAAAGTGAACTCGCCGCCGCTAACGATTTTGGCTGGCGGTTGCTTGAGGAATGTGCCGAGTTGGGAATCGAATGCGTATCTTCTCGGGATGATGATTTTCCCGCGCCGCTGCGCTTTGACGACGGCCCGGTGCTGATCTTTTATAAGGGTAATCTTCAAATTTTAAATCAGCCCAGACGGGCAGCGGTTATTGGTAGCCGTACGCCCACCCGACTGGGTGCAGATTTTGCCTTCCAGGCTGGTAAGATTCTGGCTGAAAATCATTTTGTGGTGATCAGCGGTCTGGCGATCGGCGCTGATACTGCCGCTCACCGTGGTTGTCTGAGTGCCGGTGGCCAAACCATCGCTTTTTTGCCTTCGGGTTTGATCCCGGTTTATCCTGCAGCTAACCGGGTTTTAGCCGAGAAAATTTGTGACCTAGGCGGCTGTCTGGTTTCAGAATATCATCATCATGAAACCGTCCAGCCCTATAAATTTATTGAGCGGGATCGGTTGCAAAGCGCCGCCAGTCAGTTTGTGATTGTCTCAAATTTCGCCTCGGGTAGCGGAACTATCCATACCCTGGAATACGCCCATCGATACCATAAGCCAATTTACTCGATCCCGGTGATTGCCACCGAATCCCGGGATGGCTTTAATTACCTGCGCCAGAAGCAGATCGCTTTTAATATTCTGGAAAATACTGAGCTTAATCAGATCATCGAAATTTATTAATTGATAAATCAATTGTAATTTTCGCTTTTTTTACCTATAATAGAGTAGTACATGATTATTGCTTTTAAAGACTATTTTTTATACACAGGAGGAAAAAAATGCCTGAACAAACAATACTGGAATTACGCATCTTAGATACCGAATTTAATCTCAAGGCAAAGGGAAATGAAGAACATATCAAGCATGTAGCTGACTATGTCAGCACTGAATTGGAACGGGTCAAGGCTGCTAATCCTTTTACCAATCACATTCGCATTGCCATTTTAGGCTGCATGAATATTACCGAGCGGCTTTTTAATGCGGAAGAAGAAATTCGCAGCAGTGAAGAATTTAAAGCCAAAGAAATCGGCGAAATCAAGCAGGTACGCGACGAACTCAAAAAAACCGCCAAACATCTGGCCGATGAAAAAGCAAAACATAAAAGCTTGGCTGAAGAAAAAGAGCTGTTACAAAAAGAGCTGGATGAAAAAAATGATCTGCTGGCTCAGTACCGGGAACATTTACGACAGGGCAAGATCGAAAGCGAAACCAGCCGCAAGACTATTCTGGATCTACAGAATCAACTTTTTGAAAGCCAGATTGAATTGGTGAAGGCCAACAAAAATCATATTGAAAAAGATATTTTCAAAAATATTGAAGATAAAATGAAAATTGATTAGAAACGATTATATAAAAAAAAGATGTTTGCACATCTTTTTTTTATGCTAAAATTTTCGGATCAGACCGGTAACCTTGCCCAGAATTTTGACATCTTTCGGATCACAGATAATCGGTGTCATCGTTTTATTCTCTGGTTGCAGCCGGATTTGACTGGGTTCTTCGTAAAAGAAGCGTTTGACGGTGGCTTCGTTATCTTCAAGCAGCAGTGCCACAACGATGTCGTTGTTTCGTGCAGTGTCCTGCTTTCTGACAATAATTTTGTCGCCATCAAGAATCCCGGCATCAATCATACTGGTGCCCTTTACTTCAAGGATAAAAGAATCATCGTGTCCGATAAAATCGAGCGGTAGGGGAAAAATATCGGTAATATTTTCAATCGCCAGAATCGGGGCACCAGCGGTGACACATCCTAAGATTGGCAGAGAAATAATCGTTTTTTCGTCAAAACAATTTGAGATTGTTTCATTAGGATCATGACGAAGGACTTCGATGGCCCGGGTTTTGGTTGAATCCCGTTTGATATAGCCCAACTCCTCCAATTTTTTCAGATAGGTGTGGGTGGTGGATGTCGATTTTAAATTAACGGCGGTGCATATTTCCCGGACAGAGGGGGGATAGTGCTTATCGCGCATTTGGGTTTCAATAAATTTCAGTATTGCATACTGTTTGCTGTTTAAATCCTCATACATTGGTATTCCTCCAATTTTTAGTACATTATAACATACGTTCACAACAAAAACAAACGTAAGTTCTATTAAAAATTAATCTTACTGAGGATTAGTATTATTCATCGTCACTTTCAAACTGCGCCAATGGATTCTGGTTAAGGGTATCCCGGAGAGTTTCTTCATTAACATGGGTATAAATCTGGGTGGTTGAGACATTCTGATGGCCGAGAATTTCCTGAACTGAACGCAGATCGGCGTTGCCATAACGAAACATCAGGGTGGCAGCGGTGTGACGGAGCTTGTGAACGCTGATTTCATCGGTATTGAGGCCACAGTTCGCCAGATGTTTCTTGACCAGGTGCTGAACCGCCCGATTGCTGATCGGGCCATTCTGCTGGCTGAGAAACAGATAGGGACAGTCGGATTCCGGACGAACAGCCAGATAGCGGTTGATGGCTTTTAAACAGGCATGGTTTAAAAAGACCATCCGTTCCTTATTTCCTTTTCCGATAATCCGTAGGGCATCATTTTTGATATCGGTGATCTTGATTTGGGTCAGCTCGGACAGCCGCATTCCGCAATTAAGAAATAGCGTCACAATCGCAAAGTCCCGTTCTTTATGGCGGCCGGTAATCCCTTTTAACAGATCCACGGCTTCGTCCCATTCCAGATAACGGGCATGACGGGCCGGGAGTTTTGGCATTTCCAGTTCGGTCACCGGATTGGGTAGAAAGTATTTCTGCTTATTGCACAGATAATTAAAGAAAGAACGTAGCGAAGAAACCTTACGGCTCCGAGCCGCATCGGCATTTTGCCGTTCCTTGCTGGAATAGGAGAGAAAGGCATAGAGAATCCCCAGATTAACCGATTTTAAGACATCGATGTCGATATCATCGACGGGAATTGCATCAAAAGGCAGCGATTGGGGAACCATCGCAAAATAGCGTTTGAGGAAGCGGAAAAAAATAATCAGATCATAACGATAAGCCTGGGCGGACTTTTCAGAATAACCTTTAATGGTTATAACATAATTCAGAAATTCATCGAGCAGTGCATTATTTGGTATGGTTTTATCAGTTCGGGTTGTTGTCATCAGAGTACTCCTAAAATTTTT
>CAZEBY010000078.1:0-10168 GCA_964510565.1 uncultured Lachnospiraceae bacterium
CCAGCTGCTGTGTCACGGCTGCATCCATCGTCAGGCACAGATCCGGTTTGGCAGCTAGGACATTTTCCATCAATATTTCCCCATCAGCGCCCTGAAACGCTGGACAATTTGGCAGTTGCGGGGCAAATAAATACTGATATTTTGCCCAGCTTGGACTTTTCACAAATGATGGTGACCCCTCATTGCAAATCTTATCACCGGCTCCCATTGTTTCAACAAAAGTGTTCAACACACCAATTGCGCCAAAAGTTCCGATTTTGTTTATTTCCGCCGGCAGGGTAACGGTTCGACCTGCCATATCGGTGACGGTGCGCTCGCTTGGTTCTTTTGCTTCTGTTGCTGTAGTTTTTGTGCAACCTGAAAAACAGCTTACAATACAAACCATCACTAATAATAATGCCGCAATGCTCTTAAATCTTTTCATTTTTTACTCCTATCATTTTCTTGTTTGTTTATCTTAATTCATAACCGGAACACAGACTTTTATTGTCCGGTTATGATAATTTAATTTTGCTTCGGTTACACATACTGGTGTTCCGTACAGTTTTGTCAAATTTTCGGTATTCACAATATCTTCCGGCAAACCTTGTGACATGATGTAGCCATCTCTCATTAGTACTGCACGATTGCAGGCCAAAAATGCATGATCCGGAAAGTGCGAAGTCATTAAAATTGAGTACCCCTGTTCAGCCAAGTCCTTGATAACCTGAAGCATTTTCACCTGATTGCTGTAGTCAAGGTTTGCGGTCGGTTCATCCATAACCAATATTTTTGCCTGCTGTACCAGTGCTCTGGCGATCAGGATCATTTGCCTTTCGCCACCACTCATTTCATTAAACAAAGCTCGACTCATATGCCGAATGCCCAGCTTTTCCATTGCTTCATCCACCTGCTTCTGGTCTTCTCTTGATGCTCTTCCGCCACTGGCCAGGTGCGTGACCCGCCCCATCATCACAATTTCCCGTGCTTCATAAGGAAAAGCCATTACTGTCGCTTGTGGAACATAGGCCATCATTTCAGCTCTTTTTTTTATATTGGCTTTGGTTAAATCGCACCCATCAATTTCAAGCCTGCCACTCTTCATTTTATTTAAAGCCAGCAGACATCTCAGCAGGGTTGTTTTCCCAGTCCCATTAGGACCTAACAAACATAGAATATCTTTTGTGTCCAGACTAAATGAGATGTCTTTTAAGATCATCCGATCCGGGTCATAATAAAAACTCATTTCTTCAACAGTCAGCACTATGTCCACCCCTTTTTAACTCGTGACAACAAAAACACAAAGACTGGTGTTCCGACCAGTGCAGTCAGTACGCCAAGTGGTAACTCAACGCCTTCAACCCCGCGGATAATATCATCGATAATCAGCAGAAATGCGCCGCCAATCAGGAAGGAGGTTACCACAATTTTCGAATAATTTGCACCGGTGATCATCCTGGCAAGATGTGGCACGATCAAGCCAACCCAGCCAATAATGCCGCAAATACTGACGGCTGCGACTGTCATTAATGTTGAACTCACAATAACTACCAATTTTACCAATGGCACATTGACGCCCATCGTCATTGCCTCATCTTCTCCGACTGCCAGGGTATTAATCTGATTTCGAAAGAAATAGATCATTCCCAATGAAATAATCAAGGTTGGCAGCATCATATAAACGTCATTCATTGTGCCTTTTCCCAGGCTGCCCATTAACCAGAAGGTGATAGAGGGCAATTCATTCTCCGTATCTGCAAGGGTTTTGACAATCGAGATCAATGCCTGAAAGAGGCTGGAAACCACAATTCCTGCTAAAATTAGAACAGTAATGGTACTATCCCCAAACATGTGAGCAATTAAATAGGCTGCCGTTACGGCAATAATTCCAAAAATAAATGCGACAGTCTGTATTTCCCACCATGGTGAATTGTTGATCATCGCCAATGCAGCTCCAAAACCGGCTCCAGCTGACACCCCTAAAATATCGGGTGATACCATCGGGTTTTTAAACAATGTCTGATAAGAGGCGCCCGCTACCGAAAGCGCTCCACCAACCATAATTGCTAGCATAATTCTTGGCAGACGGACTTGCAAAATTACCGTATTAAGAGTCGCATCCCAATATTGGGGAATATCGAAAAACTGTGCCAGAATAATATCAACCACCGTTTTCATGGTGATGGCATATCGTCCAATTATAAAAGATGCACAGAACAAGGCCAGTGTTAGCAATACCAGCAACAGTATTTTGAGTTTAAAATAATCATTGCTTCTAATTTTCATCCTATTCTCAGACTGCCTTCTTTATATTCACCCCACTGGTTTCATATTGCTCTGACTGCCGTTCTTTCTGCGTATTTTCCAAAGAAGTGGTATCCTGATCCACCCTCGCTGATGATATCCAGAATTTCATCAGCTTTGGTAACAACAATTCCTCCTAACAGCGTTACGCCATACTTGAAAAAAGCATCGGGCAACATGCTGGCGGTTGGCCCGGTAACAATGATCTCCGCACCCTTTTTAGCCATTTTCAGCAAATCATAAAGAGTATTATTAAGAATCGTAACCCCGGTAATGACAATCAGATCGGCATCCGGGATGTAAAGGGGGGCATCCGTGGCCGGGGCATAGTGCTCAAGCTCTTTACCTTTAAGCGTTCGGGAATCCATTTCCAGCACCTTATAGTCTGCTTCAGCCTGTGTCAGCTTTTTGAGCATCGGAACCAGGGCGCCGATCACCACTGTTTTCGGGTATCGGGTCACATCGACCTTATCAAAGGCATCTTCGCCCATGTTGATGGTGTACTCAAAAGCTTCCGGTTTTTCCTTTTCCCAGCACAGCGTGCTCAGCGCATTTAAGGTGGCAATCCCCAAGGTTTTTTTCAAGGGATTCTTCGAGCGGACATCTTCGATATACTTTAACACCGATCGCCCCACCAGCTTGCCCGATAACGGCATCGCTTTGGCGGTACTGGGACAACAGACAGCTTCCGGCATCTCTTTCACCGGGGTGAAACACAGCCCCCCATGACCGGTCGACAGTTTGACGCCGGAAAAAAACAGACCAAAAACCGCCCGCTCCACCGTGATCTGCTCCAATTCCGATCCCAGTGTCTGCTCAATTTTTTCAATCGTTTCTTCAATAATCAAATTTTTTTCTACTTCCATCCTCACACCACCTCAATGTATTCCTGGGGATACCGCATTTCCACCAAAACCGTTGTGCCGGCTTTAATCACCATCTCTTTTTCGATGTAGAGACAACCATTGGTCTGATGATAAAATTCCGCCCGGGTCATGCCCTGATTGACAACCGGTTGGGCCCAGTATTTGCCATCTTTAAAAACCACCTTCAATTGACGGATAAAATCAAAAGTCATGCCGCTGACATCTTCCGTCAGTTCCGCTGCGACCACGAACGGCGACTGGACCGGTTGCAGCTGCATCAGACGCATCGCATTATTTACATATAACCCGGCCGTCAGATCAGCCCCCATCGGCGGGCCCGGTAAGCCGATAATCGGCGTATTTCCGGAGTAAGCCAAACTGCAGTGTTTTCCCGGTCCATGGCCGAGTTCGTAAACCATAACATTTCCAACACTTTCCAACAGCTCAATGGTAAAGTCTTTATTCCCCTTGGAAGAGCCGGCACAAATCAGAACCAGATCAGCCACATCAATGGCTGAAATGATTGCCTCACGCAGCTTTTCCAGGACATCGGGAATAATCGGGTACAGGATCGCTTCACCGCCGCAATCATTGATGTAGGCTTTTAACATCAAACTATTTGATTCGACATTTTTTCCTAAGGGGGTCTCACACCCCGCCGGCACCAGTTCGTCCCCGGTAGGAATAAAAGCGACCTTAGGTTTGGATAGCACCCTAACATTGATGATCCCACCGGTCAGCATTATTCCAATCAATGAGGCATTTATTTTTTCACCTCGATGTGCCAGCAACTCTCCTTCTCTGACCTGTCCGCCGACTTGTCCCACCCGTTCTCCACGATTCTGGGGACATTTTAAAATAGAAATTTTACCATTCTCGTCAAAATCGACCTTTTCGATTGGAATAACCGTGTCAAAATCCTCACGGATTGCGACGCCCGTATTACTGAAACAATAATCCTGGCCGTCAACCCATAAGGCAGTATCTGGTTCACCATTTAAAAAATTATCAAAACGAACTGAAATCCCGTCACAGGCACTGGTTTGTTTATTTGGTAAGGTATGCATCGCATAGACATCTGTTGCACAAATTCTTCCGGCTGAATCTGCAACGTGTATGATCTCTGTTTTGGCCAATGGTTTAATCGTATTTTTTAAAATTTTTAACATCTCACTTCTGCTTGGCAGAAAATCCGGTGTTTTGTACATGTCTTTTCTCCTCAACTCTGTTCAACTGTTGGTTTAAAAACAATTGTTCACTTTTTGATCTTTCGATCACTACCATTTCAAACCGTTAAAAATATGTTATCCCGTTTATGATAATATTCTCCCTTCTCTTATAATATTTTTGTCTTTTTTAGTCATTTTTGATTATGTTTTGTTATGTTAATTATTATACGATTTTATTTTTATAAATGTCAAAACATTTTTCCGATAAAAAATCTTATAAATCGCATATTTTATGTTCGATTTATTAACATTTTCGAGATTATACTTGCTTCATCTCTCTCTGCTTTTTTCAGCAAACACTTTCTATTATCCGCTTTAATACAACAAAAAAAAGAGATGATTCCTCATCTCTTTTTTTGTCTTAATCTATTTTTTCTTCAACGATTTTAGCCACCCGGCCCACCTGCCCGTCAGTGAGCATCACCTTGATGCCATGGGGATGGGTCGGGCTTTTCGTCAGCAGCTTACCGACCCGGCCCGGAGTCAGCTTGCCGCTACGCTGATCAGCCTTTAAGACAATCTCCACCAAGGCCCCAACCTTAACATCGCTTCTTTTTTGTCCGTTCATTGTTTTTCCTTTCGGGTCGCTTCCAAAGCAATGGCCAGCTGATCCATACAAGAGGTCGGCTTTTTTCCACAGGTCTGCCCTTTGAACAGGCTGATAATTTCATCCGCGGGTTTCCCTTCAAGCAGCTTGACCAGCGCTTTTAAATTTCCGTCACAGCCGCCTTCAAAGACCAGCTGACTGACTACGCCATCAATTAGCTCAAATTGAATATTACGAATGCAAACACCCTCGGGCTTAAAATTTAATGTCATCTTTTCCTCTTTCTATTTCAGCACATTTTCCAGTCTGGTTTTCATTTGTTTGGCATAATCCTCAATCGGATGGACATATTCCTCATTCATTAAGCGGGACTGGATAATAAAATCGGCCGTTGCCAGATTATTGGCTACCGGAATATCATAAACGGTGGCAATCCTCAGCAACGCCTTGATATCGGGGTCGTGGGGCTGGGCTTCCAGGGGATCCCAGATAAAAATCAGCATATCAATTTTACCATCGACAATCCGGGCGCCGATCTGCTGGTCACCACCTAATGGACCACTCTGAAAAATCTGGACCGGTAAGCCGGTATGCTCCTGAATCAGCCGGCCGGTGGTGCCGGTACCGCACAAAAAATGGCTTTGTAAGACTTCTTTATTGCGGACCGCCCAATCCAACAACTCGGCTTTTTTCCCATCATGGGCAATTAAGGCAATCTTTTTGGTCTTTTCTATCGTCACATCAATGTATTCCGTTTCCATTTCATACCTCATTCACTTTCTTTTAGAATTTATAAGAAGACCTCTTATTTTTGCACTTCAAAATCCAGCAGCTTGACATCTGTTGATAAAAACTCCGGTTTTACTTTTTCTTCCTTAACATAATCGGTGCTTAAATATTTTTTATTATCATCGGCAAAGACGGTGACCACCACCGCTTGGAGATCTTCCAGGAGATCCTGGGCAATAATGGCGGCGATAAAGTTGGCACCGGATGAAATCCCCACTCCCAGGCCCAGTTCTTTCGACAGCTTCTGGGCCATAATGATGGCATCGCCATCATCGACCGCAATAATATCATCGAGCTCTTCCAATTTAATCAGATCCGGGACAAATTCGTCCGAGATGCCCTGGATTCGATGGCTGCCGACCTTATAGCCGGTCGACATGGTCGGTGAACTGACCGGTTCCATCGGATGAACTTTTATCTCTGGATTCTGTTCTTTAAAATACCGGCCTAAGCCCATGACCGTCCCCCCCGTTCCGACGCCGGCGACCAGAGCTTGGGCGGTTACGCCAAAAGCTGTCAATTGGCGATCAATTTCCGGGGCTGTTCGTTGATACTGCGCCTGAGTGTTTTCTTCGTTAGAAAACTGACAGGGCAGAAAAGCATTACCTTTGGCTGCCAGGGCGCCACATTGAGCAATACTCCCTAAAAAACCGCCTTCTTGTTTGGAAACCAGCCGGACTTCGCCGCCATAACTGCGGATCAGATTTTTACGTTCATCACTCATCCAGTCCGGCATATAAATCACCACTGGATGTCCCAGACAGGTGCCGACAGCGGTAAAGGCGATTCCGGTATTTCCGCTAGTGGCTTCGATGATCGTTTCGCTGCCATGGAGCTCTCCTTTTTCATAAGCTTTTTTTAGAATATGCAAAGCCACCCGATCTTTGATACTGCCGGTGAGATTGTAGTGCTCGGCTTTGGTGTAGATACACCGCGGTTGACCCTGATACAAGAAATTGATCTTTAGCAAAGGGGTATTCCCGATGAGTTTTTCCAGTTCTCCAAATTTTTCTTGGTTATTCATTTACCTTATCCTTTGTCATATTGTGTTAGCGATTTGCATTTAATTGTTCTGCCTACTTGTTTTTTATTCTGACATTGTTATAATCATACTAAATTAAACCAAATAAATCAATGTTTATCAGGAGGTAAAGATGAACGAAGTAATTGAATTTCTAACTGACTGTGGGGTTTTCTTTCTCGCTACCGTCGATGGCGACCAACCCAAGGTTCGTCCCTATGGATTTGTGATGGATTATGATGGTAAACTCTGTCTCTGCACCAATAACAAAAAACCCAGCTATGCCCAAATGAAGGCAAATCCGGCAGTGGAAATTTCAGCCTCAAAAGAAGGCAAGTGGATCCGACTTAAAGGCAATGCTGTTTTCTGTACAACGCCCGAATCTCAGGCCAAGGCTCTCGAAGCAATGCCTGGACTAGCTGGCATGTATGCCGTTGGCGATGGCCTATTCGAAATCTTTGCCATCGAAAATGGGATAGCTGATTTTTGTTCCATGGCTGGCGAAAACCACCAGGTTGTTTTATAATCCTGAAATAATTATCTCGTAATCGAACCGAGCTCAGCAATAACTACGTTTAAACAGCCTGAACTTCAGCTCAGGCTGTTTTTTTAATTTTGTCACGACGGATTCTGCTATGCAAGTTTTATCAACCGTGCTAAAATAAAAAGCATAATCACCAAAATAAGCGCCTACATTATTAAAATGATCACCTTGGTCTCAGCAATAAAAGATTAAACGCCAGGAGGTTAATGAATGATTGTCGGTTTAACCAGGAATCAGCAGATTCCTACCGCGAAAATGAATCGCAACAGCGGCCGAGATATTCGGGAAAAAATCCCTTTTTCAGCTCAAGCCGTTTTTCATCCTGTCGATCGTGACCCGGTTGCCATCATTGAGAGTCAGAACTATTTTCGGATCCCGGAACTAATTCCTCTGCGCCACCAGAAAATGACGGCCTCTCCGTTTGCCTTTTTCCGGGGCACGGCTCTGTTGATGGCTCATGATTTATCCCACCAGGCTCAGTCCGGCATTCACGTGACCATCTGCGGTGATGCCCATATCGGTAACTTCGGATTCTACGCCTCGCCGGAACGGCGGCTGATTTTTGATCTCAACGACTTTGATGAGGCTGCTCCCGGCCCCTGGGAATGGGATTTGAAACGACTGATCACCAGTGTGATTCTCTGCGCTCATGACCTCGGCTTTGATGACAAAAAGATTCGCGAGGTCATTCTGCAAACTGCCGCCTTTTATCGCAAAGGTCTTGACCTGATGTCCGATATGACTTCCCTTGAACGTTACTTTATCCTCGGCGATGAGGAACTTTTTCTGAAAAGTTTTTCCGATGCCTCCCGGGAAGAGTTTGAAAAAATCATCAAAAAAGCCAAAAAAAGAACCTCCAATCAGGTGATCTCCAAAATGACCGAAACCGATCAGTTCGGCCGCCGGGTCTTTATTGAGAGCCCGCCGATTACCACCCATTTAGATGCCAAACTAATTGATGAAGTGGAATTATATTTCAGACACTATTTAAAAACCGTCCGTCCGGATATTGAAATGCTCTTATCTCAGCATGTGTTAACGGACATTGCCCGGCGGGTTGTGGGGGTTGGCAGTATCGGCACCCGCTGTTACCTGCTAGTGCTGACCTGTGAAGATGAAAGCCATCTTGTTTTACAGATCAAACAGGCCAATGAGTCGGCGATTACCCAGTACAGCCAGAAAAATTTCACCACTCCTGATACCATGGCCCATGGCCGGGGTAACGGTTATCGGGTGGTCAGCCATCAGCAGATTCTCCAAGCCGCTTCAGATCCTTTTCTTGGCTATTTTTCTGCCACCGAAGGCATGGATTTTTACGTTCGTCAATTTCGCGATATGAAGGGCACGGTTGATTTGACCGAACTGGATTTTGAGACCTTTAAACAATATGTCATTAATTGTAGCGTATCCCTCGCCCGGGCCCATGTCCAAAGCCCCTATGCCAACTGGATCAATGGTTATTTGGGCACTGACAATGGCTTTGATCATGCTGTTCTTGAATGGTGTTTGGCTTATTCAGATCAGGTGTATCGGGATTATGAACGCTATACCAAAACCATGAAAACTATATGATTGCTATTCTTAACAAAACAGGTCCGTTTATTGGACCTGTTCTTTTTTGCTTGCATTTTCCTCGGATATCCGTTATAGTAGAGCGTAGCAAGATAATCCATCTTGCCATTCTTCGTGTGTTCGTGACCTTCCACACGTAAAACAAAACTAAAGGAGTTTTTTTTATGCAAAAAATCAGTGTTCTCTTTGTTACTCAGGCTGCAGTCATTGCCGCCATGTATGTGGTGCTGACCTTCGTGTCCAGCTCGCTGGGACTGGCCAGCGGCGAAATTCAAATTCGCCTTTCCGAAATGCTCTGCATTCTGCCAGCCTTTACCCCAGCCGCCATCCCTGGTCTGTTTCTCGGTTGTTTACTGAGCAACCTCTTAACCGGTTGTACCGTCATTGACATTGTCTTTGGCAGTCTGGCAACGCTTATTGCGGCGATTCTCAGTTATCAACTAAGAAACCACAAATATCCGCTGTTGGTTACCGTTCCTCCCGTAATTGCCAATATGATCGTAGTGCCATTTATTTTAAAATTCAGCTATGGCGTCCCCTTGCCCATTCCCGTCATGATGGCAACAGTCGGTCTTGGTGAAGTAATTTCCGTCATGGTTTTAGGCTCTGTCCTTTACTTTGCCCTGGACAAACGTCGGGTTATTTTTCATCAAAACTAATATTATCTGTTTTCGATTTTTTAAACAGGCCGATGGCCTGTTTTTTTTAGGACTGATATTCCATGCAGCAACTCCTAAAGTTATTTTGTGAAATGAAGCCGTGCAACTCCGTCTCCGCTTCGCTGCGCCCCATAAAAAAATAGATGAGAACATTGGTTTTCAGGCGAGCTTGAATTAATATTCTCAAATATACTGCCGTTTACTCGCTCATGCGGCACTTCGGCTCCGCTACACTACGCCTCAGTCGCGTCAGTCGCCAGATGGCTCCTCGTAACATTACTGCCATGAAATGAAGCCGTGCAACTCCGTCTCCGCTGCGCTGCGCCTGCGTTTGGGGCTTCGCCCCATAAAAAAATAGATATATGAACATTGATTTTCAAGTGAACTTGAATCAATATTCATATATCTATTTTTTTGCACGGCTTCATTAAAAAAAGTCCCGCAATGTCCTATCCTCCCAGGCAGTTGCCCACCAAGTACTTTCGGCGCTGGAAGACTTTACTTCTGTGTTCGGTATGGGAACAGGTGTGGCCCTTCCGCCATCATTACGGAACTAGTTTAACTAGTTAATTCTATTAAGTTATAATTGCATGTATCAAGTGTTTCGTGATCGTTACGATCACTGGAAACAACATAGTGTATAAAATCTTGGATCAAG
>CAZEBY010000079.1:0-10103 GCA_964510565.1 uncultured Lachnospiraceae bacterium
CCAATAATTTCATTGGCCCAGGCAATGGCTTCGCGATAATCGTGATAGAGATTGTATTCTTCAATATTCAGCTGCTCGGCCCGTTGCAAGGTCGTGGCCCAGTCGCCCTTTTCATAGGCCTGCATCAGATCATATATGGGATACAGCAAGCCATCGCCCGCAAGTAGCGCTTCCGGAATCGCGGGCGGCAGTGAAATCCCATCGAGGGCCTCTTTCATGGTCTGATCGAGAATCCCGTCGAGGACACTGAACAACCCCATCATCGCGGCGCCATGCTGGGTACTGTAAGTCATCAGCGCCCGTTTGGCCAGTGTTTGTGCAAAGCGGCTGCGGATAATCGAAATTTTCATTAATTCGCGCGGTTTGTCCCGGCCCAGATCCTGGAGCATCAAAATGTTGAGCCAACGTTCAATTTCGTTAAGTCCCATATAGGTCAGGGCGAAGCGAATCGAACTGACCAGATCACGGTTTGAGCGGATACTGGCCATACGCATGACCCGATAAGCCAGGGTCACATCCTGCTGAATCAGATCAGCCAGCGACTCATAAGAGGGATCTTCTTTTTTAAGCTCGGAAATCAGGCGGAAATACAGAAATTTTGTCGGTGATCGATCATACGAATGTGCGGCAATAATCGGCTTACTAAAAAAGTAGCCCTGAAAAAGCTTGAATCCCATCGCCCGGGCCTGGCAAAATTCATCCTGCGTTTCGACCTTTTCAGCCAGCAGCACCTTTCCCTGGCCGAGGGCCGAAATCACATCCCCCGTAATCGTACTTAGCGGGGTTGCGATCAGATCGTATTTGATAATATCCGCAAACGGACTGAGCGGATAGGTTTTTACGCTTTCGTCAAAGTCGTCCAGGGCAATCCGGTATCCCTTTGCCTTGATGGCCGCGAGCCGTTCGATTAAAGCGGGATTCACTTTGATCTTTTCGAGCATTTCGACCACCATCTGATCCGGTTTGATCAATTCCAGGGCTGCAGAATGAATGAAAATTTCATCGAAATTGATAAAAGCCAATTTATCCTCAACAATATTCTCAATCCCCGATTCATATAAACCGGTAATGACCGCCGCTGTCGCCCCCTGCGACGAGATGCCGCCGAACTGAATCGAGTGACTGTTGAGCCGAAAAAGCAATTCATATCCATAAACCTCGAGCTGATCGTTAAAAATCGGTTGTCTGGCAATAAACATCTTCTCTTCCCCCTTCGTGGTAAGGCCTCAATGGTCTGCGCGCAAAATAGCTGATCCTTTGTCGATCAATCTGTATTTTTATCATAGCACGATCGCCACCGATAAACAAGCTAAAAGCGAGCGATTCTTGAATGCATACTTTACTTTATCGGGCCGGTTTACCATAGGCGAATTTGCCGCTATAGATCAGCCGGCCGTTGCGGTCATAGGAACGCCCTTCGCCATGCCAGACACCATTGACAAAGTCACCCTCGTATTTGAGCTGACCATTGTCGTAATACTCTTTGCAATAGCCGTCCGGTACCGAGGGGTCTTTGCTGTTTTCCTGATTGCTGGGGAGCCGCGCAAAATGGCCCTCGCATTTAAGCTTGCCATTCTGGTCAAAGATCCGCCCCTGGCCGGAGGCATAGCCGTTGGCAAACTGGCCGATATATTTGAGCTTGCCGTTTTCCTCATAGAGCTTCCCCGTCCCGGAGGCCAGTCCATTGACAAAGCTGCCTTCGTATTTCAGGATGCCGTTTGGATAATACTCTTTGCCTGATCCCACCTGGACTGCATTGACAAAAACCCCTTCCGAGGCCAGTCGGTTGTTGACAAAGCGCTGACCGAAAAAGCGGTTGCCCTGATAATAACCGATGATGTAGCCGTCCCGGCAGGGAATTTTAATTCGCGGCTGCTGGTTGGCGTCGGTTTTTTTATTTTGGCTGGTCAGATAGAGCCAGATGCCGATGCCGATCATGATCAAAAAAACAATAAACAGAATACCACCCATCGTTACCTCGCATACTAATTGATACCCCTAGTATAAACCCTGGGGTACGGTTTCGACAAGGATTTCCGGGCCGCTTTCGTTTAAAGCGAAGCCGCTAGCTGCTTCGTAGTGATTGACCAGGGCATCCAGTTGTGCCAGCGTGGCTGCGGTGGACAGGACATAATCGCTGTCCGGCAGGCTCATAAAAAACTCTTTAAAAGCGGCAATCACGCCGGCTTCGCGCAGCTCGATGGTTTTATAAACGACCCGGCCAGCGATGCGATAATGCAGAATCAGCCGCAGGCAGTCGCAGCTTTCGTAGATAAATTCGACCGCGGCGTTTAAAAACAGTTTGTCATCATCCAGGGCAAAAAGGATGCGGCGTTCAAAAAGCAGATCATCGCGAATCTTTTTTAAGGCGGTCAAGCGCTCGGCCGGAGTGAGTAGATGGTAGATTTCATCGGGATAAACCAGACTGCCGTCTTCCATAAACTGCTTCAAGTTTTTTAACGAAAAGACATTGAGCATCCCGGTGCTGACCGCGCGGAAATATTGGTAATAGCGATCGACCGCCTCGAGCAACGGTTCATAGTAGGGAAAATCTTTATTCAGCTTGGCTTCGAGCATCGCCCGGTCCGTGTAATAGGCAAAGCAGGGCAGCGGCTCGACGACCACTTCAACCTTGAATTGGCGGTCCAGATCAAAGACCTTAAAGAGATTATTGCTCTCCAGAATAAACGGCCGGGTCGCGGCCATCACTTCCTCGAAGCAATCGTGGTAAAGGCGATAAAAGGCCGGATCCTGATAGCGTACCGCCTGGCTCAGATCCCGGGAAATGGTGATGACGGTATTGGAGGTTAAGATAAAATATGGAAACAGCGCACTGATTTCCGGACCGGTATTCGCTTTAGCGGCCTGATCGTCATAGCAATGCGACTGGTAATTCACATTTTCCAGCAGCGTCAGGGCGATCAGATGTTTAAGCGCGCCCAAAAGCGGATTGGCGGCGGTTTCATCCGTTTCCCGGGGCAGATTGACGATATCCATTAGATTTAAGGTCTTTTTATTCCCCAACATCTGCATAAACAGATAGTCATAGACCGCCTGGAAGCGGTAGGGAATGGCCAGTTTCACCGCCGGATCGGCTTGCTCATAAAGTTCCCGGTCAATACTGTGCTCTATCAGGTTCAGTACCGCTTTCTGGCCGGAGATAATCTGGATATTGAGCAAATCATTTCCACTGCTGAGCGCGTTCTTATGGAGCTCCTTGGACACAGGGATTTGATATTCGGTTAACTCGGAAATCGTTTCGATCAGTTCAATGATTTTCTGACGATTGGCGTATACCCCCTCTCCGATCTGGGCAATTTCCAGCAGCTTCTCAAGTTCGGCGGCTTCGGCCGGTGAAAGCCGCAGGATGCGGATCATTTTTTTTAAAAAGGCTCTGGTTGGCAGGCGTTCCCCAGACTTAACCCGCTGCAGCGTAGTCCGATTGAGGTTCCCCATTGCTGCCAGCGCCTGGACTGTTTCACCACTTTCCTTGATATACTCTTCAATCTTATTACTCAGTAATGACATATGACCTCCCCTTTTTCCATGTTGCCTATTGCGATATTTTCATTTTTTTATTTAGCTGTATGTTCAATTAACTCTTATTTTTTTCATTTATTCTTAAACAATCATACGTGTTTTATCCATTGGTTTCAAGAGCAAAATTTTGTGATTCCTGCGAAGAAACTTTTTTTGACAGGCAGCCCTCACCTGACCATTGCCGGCGTTGTTCGATTTTTCCAGATCAGAGTAAAACGCGAACTGAAAACGGTGTATCTTTCATTAATTTAGAATGGCTCTTGATTTCTTTTTTAATTCGCGTTATAATTTAATAGACAAAATCAACAATCAATAAATTTTTTCACCAGGAGGATTAATATGGCAATCGTATGGACTCAGGACTTAGCTGTGGGCGTTAACAGCATTGATTCCCAGCATCAGCAATTATTTAAAATGGCCGATGAGCTTTTTGAAGCCGGTAAAAGTGGCAAATCCAAAGAAAAAATCGGGGATCTGCTGAGCTTTCTCGATACCTATACCAAACAGCATTTCAGTGATGAAGAAGCGTATATGAAAAGCATCAATTACCCGGGACTGCCAGAACAACAGGCCGCGCACAAGGCTTTCATCAATGAACTGACCAAGCTCAAGGCCGAATATGACAAATCCGGCGGTAATATTGCGGTGATCATCGGCGCCAACCAGATGGTGGTGGACTGGCTGACCAAGCATATTTCCGGGATGGATAAAAAAATCGGCGCCCACGCGTAAAAGCAACCTGAAAAAAGCAGCGATCGTCGCTGCTTTTTTATTTGCCCCCGGCCCACAGGCATTGGCCCTTTACATATAATACCGGGACGTCGCCCTTATTTTATGTGCCGGCAGACAGATCAGGCCATTGCTTTGTTTATATGCATTGAGCAATTCATGCTCAATTTTTTGGGCCTGCATCGGCTGATAAAAATAATAGCCCTGAATTTCTTCGCAGCCGTGCTGTTTCAGAAAGCGCAGCTGGGCTTCCGTTTCGACCCCTTCGGCAATGGTGCTACAGCCCAACTTGATCCCCAAAACGATGGTCGAGACAATAATCGCTTCATCTTTTTCATTGTGACCGATGCCATCAATAAAGGTTTTGGGGATTTTGATCCGATCCATTGGCAGCTTTTTCAGATAGGCAAGCGATGAATACTCGGTACCGAAATCATCAATGGCAATCGCCATGCCCATGGCTTTGATCTGGTTGAGCTGATTCAGCATCAGGGTCGTATCTTCCATGAAAATGGATTCGGTAATCTCCAACTCAAAAGATGCCGGCTCACCGTCAAACTCCAGCAGGGCGCGCTCGATAACATTCACAAAATCGGCCATCTTCAGCTGCTTCGTCGATAGATTAACCCCCATTCGGATCCGTTTCCCGGTCTGCTGCTGCCACTTTTTTTGTTGTGCCATGGCCGAGCGAATCACCCATTCACCAATTGGAATGATGAGCCCGGTCTGCTCGGCCAAGGGGATAAATTTTCCCGGCGCCAGTAGGCCCCGCTCCGGATGATGCCAGCGGATCAGTGCCTCAAAGCCGTTGATCTCTTGGGTGGTGGCATCCACCTGCGGTTGATAGACCAGTTCAAATTGATTATTATCAATGGCGGAGTAGAGATCATTACTGAGGGTCATGTTTTCATCGATGTCTTCTTTTAGACTGTCCTCGTAAAAAACAAACCGGCCCTTCCCCTGTTCCTTGGCTTCATACATCGCAATATCGGCATTTTTAATCAGCAGTTCCGGCGCGTAACCATCCTGAGGAAAACAGGCAATCCCAATGCTGGCGCTGATATGAAGATTGTAGCTCTCCATGGCAATGGGTCGTTCCAGCAGGAACAGAATTTTGGCACAGGTCTCGGTGACCTCCTCATTGCGGTAGGTATCGTGCAGCAAGATCAGAAACTCATCGCCGCCGGCCCGGCAAAGCACATCACTTTCCCGCAGCGCCTTTTTGAGGATTTCGGCCACCCGGATCAACAGGGCATCCCCCATATCATGTCCCAGTGAATCGTTAATCAGCTTGAATCCGTCCAAGTCGATAAACAACACGGCAAAACCCTTATTGTAACGCATCGCATAGGTCATATGCTTTTCCAGATATTCATAAAAAAAGCGGCGGTTATACAATTTGGTCAAGGCGTCCTCATAGGCCATTTTTTTGATCCGCGCTTCATTGCGGCTGTTTTCGGCAATTTCTTTTTTCAGCTGACCATTAATCTGGGCCAGCTCTTTTGTGCGCTGGGCAACCTTTTCTTCCAGCTCGTTATTGGACTGCTCCAGGGCCGCTTCAGCCGCCATTAATTCGTGAATGTCCGAAAAAGTAAAGACCGTACCAATGCGATTGGCAAACTGATCATAATGGGTATGACAGGAGATCAGCACCGTCACCGGCTGCCGGTTTTTGCCGAGCAAGGTCATGGCACTGCTTTTCAGGTCGTGAACCGAGGCACAATCAAACGGTTCCGGCTGATCAAAAAGCGCTTTCATCGGCTGATCCAGCAGTTCCGGCCCCGAATAGCCCAAAATCGTCTCGGCGCCGGCATTCATCGCAACAATCCCCCCCTGGCCATCAGTAATGATCAAGCCTTCGCTCATCATCATAAAGACTTCCATCATAATGCTCTCCGGGGTAATCCGCATCATCCGGTAGCGGTTAATGGCATAATTCAGCCCGATAATACAGATCAGACACAATAGCACTGTCAACGGCGGCAGGGTGGTGATCCCGAGAACCGGCAGCAGGGTGTCGGCAATGCCGCCCAATATCAGGGTCGACAGGAACGAGCAGAAAATAATTGCCGACTGCCGCCGCTCCCTCACGTACGGCGTGGTGCGGTTCCAGTAAGCGGTCACCGCCAGGGCCATCAGGGTATAGGTGATATAATAAAAAGTAAAATAGGAGTCCCAGAAAAAACCACGATCGGCGGGTACCGCAAAGGCCCAGCCCGGAGCCAGAAAAATCATCTGATCCGGGCCGATCGGGGTCAACAAATAATAAATAAAACAAAAGACACCCGGGCTGACCAGCAGCACATTTTTCCAGAGCTGATTATAAAAGGCCCGGCGCCCCGCCAAAAAAAGCACCAGATACAGAATCAGGGTAAATAAGGCTGACCAGCAGAAACACATGACCCAGCGGTAAAAAGCGGCCAGCTCGGGGCGATCGGCGAGAATCATCATGAACAATAGCATCGACCAGAGGGCCAGATTCAGGCAGATCATCCCAAAGATCCCGTTAGCACCATTCTTTTTAGACGGATACAGGGTCACAATGGCGGTGATCAGATAATACATAAAGCAACTAAAATAAATGGCGGCAAACCAGTTCATATCCAAATCCTTCCTGCCTCCGATTGGCAGTCAAACATGAGGCATTGATCTTTACTCCATTATACCCTGCCAACGGCTGAATAAACCCTAAATCATAGTTCCCCCATTTACAACCTCGCCGGAAACGGTTATACTAATGCGGGACCCGTAATCTTACTAAACTTCATATAGGTAATTGCGAAACTGCCGTGAGCTTTGTGCCCAGTTTCGCACGAAACAATTGTTACACTGTACGGCGGACAGTTCTCTGAACTGTTCGCCTACACGTTACACAATTGTTTGTGGAAACTGCACTCAAAGCAACCATTGTTCGGCGCTTTTTCATTTCGCAATTACCTATAAACTTTATACCCAAGGAGGAAATCCATGTCTCTTGTAAAGAATATCATTGAAACATATCAGCTTGTTTACCAGGTTAAAAAAGACTATCCCCTGGAAATCATTGTTACTACCGATCTCTATCATGAACGGCAAAAACTTGCCAATACCAAATGCGATCAGGCCATTGTTGCCGCCTCCCGGCAGGAGCTTGAAGACTGCTTGAAGCTGCTGGTTTTGCCAGACGAACAGGATCACCATTATTATCTACTGCTGCACGAGGATCTCTTTGATGAATCGCAACAGTATTGCCAGGCGATTGCCTACGAATATACCCGGCTGATTGATTATGCCGACATCCAGGAAAAATATCAGATCACCAATTTACGGGCTGCCCAATTTCCCGATTCAGCCTGTTTTTTGTTTTTAGCCGAGGTGCGGGCCTGGTACCGGGGTTTTAATCTCTATTACAATCTGATCAGCGCCGAAAACAAGGCGGTGCTGTTTTCCTACCTCTGTGGCACGGTGCCGGATTATGAAAGCGTGCTGTCCTTTGATCTGGGCACCCACATGCAGGCTCTGGCGGAATTTTACGGGCAGGCCCTGGCCATCGGTGCCTATGTGAACTTTGATGTCAGTCTGCCGGACTACCTAAACCGTCATTACGTCCAGGAACTGCTGGGGGCGGTCCATGATAATATCAATAATCTCAGTATTTTTGAAAATTACGAGACCATCAATCAAACTTATGAGGGATTTATTCAGCATAAATCAAAAATAGCTGAGCCTCATGAGCATCGTCACACCTGCAATCATATTCATCACGATCATTAAGGCCGGTTTAGATCTTTGGGCTGATTTGTGATAACCCCGCCGCAATTGGATTGTTATTACCAAAAAAGGTTGAATTAATCCGCTTAAAACAGTACAATTAACCGATACATTAAAACTGTCCTACCCTATCTTGTTGAAAATCTGGAGAAAATAATTGGAACAATCAACACACAAAACCACCACTGGCAAAGCAACCTTTAATATCAGTGAAATCATCCATCAAAACCATCTGACCGCTTACTTTCAGCCGATTATGTCCGTTACCGGGAAAAAAATCCTGGGCCTGGAGGGCCTGATTCGGGGAGTCATTCCCGGATCAGAACAAGTCATCCCGCCGCAACAGCTTTTTGAAGCTGCCAGTAAAGCCGGACTGACCATCCCGTTGGATCGGGCCTGCCGGGATGCGGTGCTGACGGCCTTTTTAGAGTATTACCAGATCAATCAGGATCTGCTGCTTTTTTTGAATCTGGACACCGCCATCATTGATGAGGTAGGGGGCTCGAATTATCTCTGTGAGCAGGTCAGCAACAGCGGGATCAGTCCTAAAAATATCGTCATTGAGATCAATGAGTCCAAGGCCTTAAACACCGACGGCTTGACCCAATTTGTGACTACCTATAAAAACAAGGGCTTTCTGATCGCCCTGGACGATGTCGGGGCCGGTTTTTCCAACATGGATCGGATTGCCGGACTGAAGCCTGACATCGTTAAAATCGACCGCTCGATTATCCAGGATCTGGATCGCATTTACCACAAACAGGAGGTTTTTAAATCGCTGGTGAACCTCACCAATAAGATTGGTGCCCTGATTGTGGCTGAAGGGGTGGAAACCCGCAACGAAGCCATCCAGGTGCTAAAACTCGGCGGCCAGGTCATTCAGGGCTTCTATTTAGCTAAACCGGACAACGATTTCGTTTTGAGAGCCGAGCTGATTGCCAAAACCGCTGCGGTGGTGGACGCCTATAAAGCGCTGTTACTCCAGGAGCTGGAGGACTATAATCAAAAATGTCTGACCTACACCCAAACCGTCAATGGGATGATCAAGGCCCTGGCAGTCGTGGATCACCCCGATGAGTTTGACGGTCAGCTCAAGAAATGCCTGATGGGCACCGAAACCGTGGATTGCGCCTACGTTCTGGATGAATCCGGGATTCAATGCAGCGATACCGTAGGGGCCAAAAATATCGGCGCCTGCGAAAAGCTGGTCTTCCACTCGGCTAAGATGGGGGTTGATCACTCCATTAAAAACTTTTATTATAATCTCGTTAAACGGAAACAGGATACCTATATTTCCGAGCCCTATGTCTCAATGGCCACCGGCAGTCTCTGCATCACCTATTCCCGGGTCTTTCGGCTGGCGGCTAAAAAATATATTCTCTGTGTCGATTTTCTGGAAACCCAGCAGCCACTGGCGGCCCAGTTGCAATAACGTAACACGCCCCTCAACGACAGGTGTCATTGAGGGGCGTGTTTTTCGTCTGGGGGCACATCCTCCTCCCCCAGCTCGGCCAGCACCTGTTTTAAGCGCCCCGGGATCTGCACCCCCAGGGCGGCGAGGTTTTCACAGATGCTCAGGCCTTCGTTGGCCAGATAGAAAAAAATCAGCGCCGAGCGCAGCGGGGCCCCGGCGCCGCCGAGCAGGGCGGCATCGAGCAGGTGGCCCATGGCGACGACCAGAAAGATCAGCGCCTTTTTAAGGATGCCAAGGAAGCCCCGGGCGCTGGACAGCCGCCGTTTCCCGGCGGCGGCCATAAATCCGGTCAGGTAGTCGATCACCACAAAGGCGGTCAGACAATAAAGAAAGCCGTCCCAGCCGCCCAGCCACTGGCCGAGCAGGCCGCCGAGGAGCGCCCCGACCAGGCTAACGGCATTGGTAAGGGATTTGATGAATGGATCACCTTCTTTCAGTTTGATTGGGAAATAACGGATCAGATTGGTGTTTAGCATTGACGTTTATTTTGGTTCGTAGGGGCGGGTAGTACCCGCCCGCCGATACCGCCCCCTAGCTCATGGAAAAGGTGGTGGTGTCGGTGACGACCAGTTCGGCCTTGGCCTTGGAAATCAAATCCATGCCGTCGGGG
>CAZEBY010000080.1:0-9824 GCA_964510565.1 uncultured Lachnospiraceae bacterium
CTCAAGCCTCTTTTATAAAGGCTTTGTTTGCTCAATTAAGCTGGGAAAGTTGAGTCAGTTAATTTTAAAATAAGAATAGTTTCATCTCATATGGTTTCCACCGAACAAGATATGCCAGCATAATAAGCCAGCTCAGCTCCAGCAACCAAGAAAAATCGCTGTTTTAATAGGCATTTTGCAGCTTTTCCATTTGCAAATAAAAAGTAACTATCACCTTCTTCCACTTCAAGCCGAGCAACAAAATAAATCATTTTACTTTTTAAGCAACCGAAATTTCTTTTGCGGGGGTAACCATTTTGGACAATCGGATAGCATCCTAACGGAACAGCATATAGTCTTTAAGACAAGGGAACGTTTCGGGACCTGTTAGAAAAGCATTTTTCGGGAAGAATATTTTTCAAAAATAAAAACAGACACACTATTTTGTCTGGTCGATCACATTTTGCGCCCATAAAAACGGGCGCTATTTAATATTATCCGGCTTTTTCACAGATCCCGATCCGTCCACTTGTGCTCTGTGTTCTGAGAATTAATTTCGTTTTCTAAAAATAGCAAACTTATATTTTGGAAACTCAGCAAAAAAACAAGCCTTTTTCACCGACCCCGAACCGTCCCCATGTCATACCCACGTCATGTGTTTGACAATCAATAGGAATCGAAAAAACCGCCAATTGCTTGGCGGTTTTTCCTTAAATTAATGACATTGGGCTGGAGGTGGTGGACGGCTTACGCTCCACCGGTAAACCACCCTTGTTTCAGGCAGATTATTTATTGCTGTCCAATATTGCTGATGGTTCCATCAGGCATATATTGCATCAGACGGACGTCTGACGAGTCCTTTCCAGATTCAATCACCACAAATGTCATGTCTTCACTCTGGGGGGCGGTGTCAACCCAAGTGCCAGTGTTGGCATAGACCTTCTCCCGATTATAGCCTTCGGTATAGTGGGTGATGACCGGTACGTGAGTATGACCCAACACAACCACATCAATTGTGGGGTCGACATTGAAATATTGTGACACCGCCTGACCATCGAAATAAGTGTGATCCAGGCCGCCTGCAGTGGCGGTAGCATAGGGATTTTTTGTGACAACCCCGTTGGCATCCTGAATCGCATCCCATTGTCTTTGAACATTGGGGTACAGGATGGCACTGATTAAACCATCTTCCTGAACCGTCGGCAACAGCTCGCTGAGGGCAAAGCTGTTATTGTATCCGTCGATGCCGCAGGAGATCACTTTATCATTGAATCCGGCACTGATCGGGTAGGTTGCCATGGCACCCGCCCATGACTGATAGTAGGCATAGGCGCCAAGCTGGTCGGCATCGCCACTTGATGGCGACTGGACTTGAGGCAGATCCTTCGCCGGTGCCGACTGGCCTTCCGCAACAGAAGTGGCGGCCATACGGGTGAGGAAATAGCCCGGCGGAATAATCGATGGATAATCACCGGTTATTTCTTTATTCGACAGGGCATCGGGGGCATTGAAGGTATCATACCGATGGCCGTGCTCAATAACGATTTCGGAACGTACGCCGATACGATAGGTTCCCAGACCAGCCGCATCCCGGGCCTGGTTAATGCCGGGAATCAGTTCGGCAAGGATTTCATCGGTGAGCAGCATGTCGTGGTTGCCCGGAATATAGGTTACCTTGACGCCGCTTTTGATCACCTTTTCAATCGCTTCAATGACTGAAGCATTGTTAACCGCCTCCTGCTTAAAGAAGGCCTTCGAATTGGTATATTGCGTATAGCTGATCGGTACAAACCACTCATCGAGTAGATCACCGTCGATGACGAGCTCATCAACGTCGCTTACCGCGAGTTTCTCCAGAAAAGCTACAATAAATGGTCTGTTTTTGGTTGTTTGGGAAAAACTGCCTTCCACACCGAGATGAAGGTCGCTGATGACAACAATCCGTTTGGCTGTATGGCCTGAATCATTTTCCTACAAGGGTAGTGCGTCAGCCTGGTTTGATGGCTTGGCACATGCCGCAAGGGAAACAATAAACATTAGAACAACTGTTAAGATAAAACCGGTTTTCAACATCTTCATAAAAAACGCTCCCTTTTCCTGGATTTCAAAGTTTCTTCCAATGTTACAAATCCGCTTTATCTGCGATAAAATTGTTCCATCAGCTTGTTGTATTATATCAAATATTGCGGCAGATAAATAGTATTATTTTACCGGAGACATGGGGAGATAGAGACGGGGCGACCTGGGGAAGTTTTTTTGTCCGATCCGTCCGCCACTAGCTCCTTTTCGCAACCGCAAACTGCTGGCAGGCCGCCGCAAAATTAGTCTGCCGCTTTTCCTGGCGCTTATTGCTGCCGTCAAAGGCCAGCGGGGTACACTTTTCCAGAATCCGGTCATAAATCCGTCTGTGTGCCATTTCCGTCGGCTGCTCCATCTGCTCCAAAGACAGGTTGGTGGTGATGATCAGCGGTTTATTGCTCTTATAGCGCTCATCAATAACGGTGAAGAGATTCTCCAGCGCAAAGTCGCTTTTTCGCTCGATCCCCAGATCATCAATAATCAGCAGCTGGTAATAATTAAGGGTGTCGAGATAGACATTCTTTTCCAGCTGATTATATAATCCATTATTGATCTTGGCCGCACTGGTCATCAGCACGGCAATCCCGTCATCGATCAGGGCATTGGCAATACAGGCCGCTACATAACTCTTGCCGGTGCCAACGTCGCCCCACAGCAGCAGGCCATTGCCTTGCGGGTAAAACGCTTCCATGAAGGTGTCTGCATAAATTTTAGCGATTGCGATGTTATCCGGGTTGCTGCCGTCGGACTGCTCAAAGCTAGAGGCCCGCAGGGCCGCATCCTGAATGCCCCGGGTTCGCAGATTTTCGTGGTAATGCTGCCGTTCCCGAAGCTCCCGTTGTATTTTTTGATCGTCCCGATCCTGTTCCCCACATTTACAGAGACAGGTCTGCTTGCGCGCCTCGGGGATAAAAGGCAGTAACACCTCTTTTGGCGTATGGCACTTATGGCAGTAACGCAACCCGTCTTTGATATAATCCCGGGGATCAGCGTCATGGGACGGCAGGCTGTGATTGACAATGCTTTTCAGACTTGCCTTCATAAACTCCGTTCTCCTTTTCCGGCATAGTTATAGCCGTGTGACAAGGCCGCAGCCGTATTTTGCTGCTGGTGACTCTGATTCAGGTAGCCTTCGAATTTTGGACCGAACAGGGTCTGCGGCCGCAGGTACCGATTCATCCTGGGATCACTGAGCCACTCGGCACTTTTGGTATCAATGACTGCCCGAAAGTCATCAAAGCTAAAGCCCTCGCCCACCCGGTCGGTGATCAGCCGCTCTGTTGCCGCCGTTGCCGCTTTAAAGTCGGTCTGGCAGCTGTGATTAAGATAATCGACCACCTGGCCCACCAGCGATAGATCAACCGACTGCTCATCCTGACTGCAATTATTTTGACCATCACCAGCGACCGCCTTGCACTTTTTCTTTTTATCTTTATGAAGTATTGTTTGGTCTTGTTTTTGTTTAGTTATGTCGGTCGTTTCGACTGGCGGATGGGCTGTCGTTTCAACCGTCATAAACACTGGCAGATTGACTGTATTATTTACCGGATTGATGGTTTCAAAGCTGACCATCCGGTACATATTGGGACAACCTTTTTTACCTCGGCGGTAAACAAATAGGCCCTTTTCAATTAGACTGTCCCGGGCACGGATAAAGGTCTTTTCTGATTTACACTGGATTAATACCATCAAGCGCTGGTTATCTACTGTAATCCACTCGGCCCAGCCGCAGCGATTGAACAGCGCCACCAGCTTATACCACAACAATTGTGAGGTTGCAGGCAAGTAATTTGTTTCGAGCCATCGTTCGAAAGCATTAAGCTCCTTGATATAATTCATGATTGACCATCCGGGGCCCTTCGCCCCGTTCCTTTCTGGATAATTTTTAAGCTGCCGGAAAAAGTACCATTACCGACATCACATTATTGCTGATACGCAAGTAACTGGTGAAGATCGAGTCTTGTATTGCATATCTGCAATATTTTTGTTCAGTTTAACCGATTATAACATAAATGTCCAGCAAATGTTGCGTTTTCGCATTTTTTTGGTTTTTATTGCTTAAACGCAAACTTAATGCTAAAATCATAGTAAAATACCTGTCGAAAAGGACGATCCTCATGGAAATCAATGAAATAATCAAAAAAAGAAGACTGGAACTGGGCCTGACCCTGAAAGATGTTGCATTGGAACTCGGGGTAGCCGAATCCACCGTGTTACGATATGAAAGAAAAGACATCCAGAATATGGGCATCGATAAAATTGTCCAGCTGGCCAAGGTTTTAAAATGCAGCCCTGCTGATCTGCTCGGCTGGAATCCCAATCAAATCGCCGCCGAAGTGGACAGCATGATCGACATCAGCGAAGATGACGATCATGACTGCTGGGATGACGGATCCGAAGAAAAGGTCAAGATTAAGCTTTTGAAATCGCTGCCGGCCGGCATTCCAATTGACGCCATTACCGATGTGATTGGCAATGAAGAAATTCCCGCCGCCTGGTTGGCCGATGGACAGCACTATTTTGCTTTACGGGTTACGGATGTCAGCATGTATCCCCGCTACCTGGACGGTGACATCCTGATTGTTAGAATCACCCCGAATTGCCGTAGTGGCAGCGACGCCCTGGTTTATGCCAATGGTGCTGCGGCGATTTTGCGTCAGATCCACCACCATGACGATGGCTCTCTGACCCTTATCGCTTATAATCCGGAGTACGCCCCCAAAACCTATCCGGCCGGTGCAACTGACGTCGCCATTCTGGGGGTGGTTGTCCAGATGCGAAGAACGTTGTTATGAAAACTTGTGATCGCTTCTTAAAAGATACTTATATCAAACTTCATATTCTTCCCTTTGGTAAACCCAAGTGATACAATAGAAAAAAAAGCATCTGGCGACAACCTGAGCGGTATGCATCCGTGTGACCGGGGATGTCATTTTTAAAAACCTGGCAGGAGGATTGTTATGAAAAATTTTATTGTAAAGCATCCTACCTGGATCATTGTCATGATAATCTGTTCATTTAGTGTTATTCTGGGATTGGCTCTGGTTCCGCTGATTATGAAGGCTCCAGACGATACCTTTTTTGATTATGCCGCTTCGGTTGTTATTCCGACTTTTTTCATCTCGATTTTCGCCAGCACACCCGTTGTCTATTCGTACAAAAAAATCATTTCCGAAAATTTCGAGATGATTGAGAAACTCCAAAAAGATTCTTTGACCGGATTACTGAATCGTTATACTTTCATTGAGCAGTATGATCGACTGGCCGAAGAAATGAGACCCCAAAAGAAGTCTTTCGTATTGATCATGATTGATTTGGATAACTTTAAAAACATCAATGACACTTATGGCCATTTGGCAGGCGATCTTGTCCTCAGAACCGTCGGTTCGGCGATAAAAAATTCGGTCCGGGCACAAGATCTGCTCTGTCGGTTTGGTGGCGATGAATTTTTAATTGTTCAATGGGATCTCACCTATGATGAAGCGTTAAAAATGGCCAAGCGAATTCAGCTGGCGATGCAAACCGCGATTATATATAAAAACCAACAAATTTTTTATACCGCAAGCATCGGACTTGTTTATCACCATGAATGCCCCTATGATCTGGATGAATTGATCTGCGAGGCTGACCGTCAAATGTACGAGGCTAAAGCAAAGGGAAAAAATCAATTGATTAGCAATTTTTGATTTTCTTCCTATCAAAAGCAACGCCTGACGAGGGGATGTTTCGTTTGTGAGACTGTCGGACTACCGGCAGCTTACTGGCAAAGCGCCCCCTTTTGTTTTCCCTTCTCCTCTGTCTACATTCTTATGGTGGCATCCAATGCCAGATCTGAGCGGAGGCATTCATCCACCTGCATGGTTATCTGAAAACAGAGGGGGCTGCCTTTCATTTTTTCAGAAGCATAACTTAGACCATTGGTTTTCTCGTCCAGGAGAGGATGATCGATTTGCTGTGGATCCCCGAGCAAAATTACTTTAGTCCCCTTACCCACACGGGTGATAATCCCTTTGACCTGTTTGGGGGTCAGGTTCTGCGCTTCATCGATGATGAGATAGGTGTGGGTAATGGAACGTCCGCGAATAAAGTTCATTGCTTCAGCGGTGATGATGCCGTTTTCAAACAATTCATCGATTTTTCGGCGGATCTCCACTTCGTTCTGATAACGGGATTTGCCACTGCGGTTCATCAGGACTTCCAGATTATCAATAATGGGACGCAGAAACGGAGCGATCTTTTCCTGTTCACTACCCGGAAGGAAGCCGATTTCATCGTCAAACTGAACATTCGGACGGGTAACGAGAATTTTCCGGTATCCATTTGATTCGTTTTTCATGGTCTGTTCCAAACCAGCCGCCAACGAATAAAAAGTTTTTGCAGTACCAGAAGTCCCCTTAATGATAACCAGAGGAGCGGTCTTGGCATCCTGCATCAGGGCTTCCTGTAGAAAACGCTGCCCGACATTTTTGGGTTTAACGCCAAAAGGCTCCTGATCCTGATTTTTGAGTGCCACAATTCTTTTGCCGTCGAAACGTCCCAGCAGTGTTTTCTTTTCACTTTCTTCAGAATGGATAATGAAAAATTGGTTAACTTCCGGTGTGACCTTGATTTTTTCTTCACCCTTAATGATATAGATACATTCAGGCAGAAGACCCTTTTTTTTGAATTCGTCCATGGAATCATCGGGGGCATAAACTTCCATGCGACCAGTATACTGGTTGGCAAAAACAGGAGACTGCTCGGCAATGAAATCTTCAGTGGGAATGCCCATCAGTTGTGATTTTAGCCGGAGAATGGTGTCTTTTGTGATCAGGATGACCGGCTTGCCTTCTTTAATGAGTCCTTTACATACCTTTAGTATCCGATTGTCATTCAATTCATTTTTGAACCCATAGGGCAGATCAATTGCAGCATGATTTGCTTCGATTTTCAAACTCCCGCCTGTTTCGAGGGAAACCCCCTCAAATAAATTTCCAGTATGCCGGAGTCGTTCTAAAAATCGAATGGATTGTCTCGCATTGGCTCCACGTTCACCATCTTCACTTTTAAGCTTATCCAAATCTTCTAATACTGCCAGCGGAAGAACTACTTTATTATCTTCAAAAGATAATAATGCCTGTGGTGTCTGAATTAACACATTGGTATCAAGAACATACGTTTTTTGCATGAAAAACCTCCGAAAAATCGATTTTATGTTCATCGTTTCAAATTTATTATAGCGAATTTTTAACTTCAGAAGGTTTGAAGAATGTTAAATAATAATGATGGAGACCTCGGGGACGTTTCATTTGTCACATTCCCCACCCCCCCTCTAAAACTATGATTTACCCGAAACAGTTGAGACGTTTTGATATCTGTGAAAAAGGCTTTGTTTTGTATTGAACTCAAAAAATTAAAAAAAAGGCCGGGATTACCGAACCTTTGTCTTTAGTCTGAACCCCAGGTTATCCAACAGCAAAATCAGACCAACCGAGAAACCAATCTCCCTGTTATGGTTACTGTGATCTAATCACCGATTTCAAAAAAAGTCTTTGATACAATAAGAAACATTCACCTGATTTACCAATTTTTTATTCGGAGGTATAAAATGTATATCAAAATAATAATTGGCTCACTTGTCGGTGGCGCATTGGGACTTCTCTATTACAAACTGGTTGGCTGCCCCAACGGCAGTTGCCCCATTACTGCCAAACCCCATCGAACTGCGATTTATGGCGCCATTCTTGGTTTTATGATCAGTTCTTCTTTTTAAATTAAGAGGTGCTTTTGTATGAAAAACAATCGATTCTTATTCCTCCTGGTACTGACTTATTTTACTTTGGGATTTATCAATATTCACTTCGCCATTTTAGGTCTCATCTGCATGATGTTGCCCTTTATTTTATTGTTTAAAAACCGCAAAAAAACCTGGTGCCAAGGCTATTGCCCCCGGGCCAGCCTACTGAACACGACCGGCAAACTGACTTCGAAAGTGTCGTTGAAAACGCCAGCTTTTTTTATCCAGGGTAAGATGAAATGGATTATGCTTATCTATTTTGGTATCAGCCTAACCTTTATCACCATGACCACCATTCGTGTTGGACTGGGCTTTTCACCCGCTTTGGAATACCTGCGTTTTCTGATTGTGATTCCCCTGCCATTTGAAATGCCTCAATTGATCACATTTGAAAGGCTACCAGCCTGGTTGACGCATCTGTCCTACCGTTTTTATTCCATGATGATGACCACCACGTTTATCGGTGTGATCCTGTCACTGGTTTATAAACCGCGCACCTGGTGCACCATCTGTCCCATTTCAACCATTTCCGGCGAGTATATTAAATATACGCGCTGACCTCTTATGCAACGCACTGAAAAACCGCATTGCATATCCATGTCCTGCTAGTTTTCGTATAAGTCAGCAATCTTCTGGATTCGACGTTTCATCTCCGTGCGGATATGGGGCGGCTCCAAACACTCGCATTTATCGCCAAAACTTAAAAGAATATTGTAGTAATAGTCGTTTTCAATGAAGGGAAAATAAGCGATGTAATGCGCATCGCCGTCTGGCGAAATGTGTTCATCCGGGCAATAATCAAGAACCCGGTCGAGGGCCGATTGATGAATGCGGATTTTTATTTTTGTCTGCATCGTCGCCAGCGTATCCGAAAAATCCAACTCCAGTTTGTGATGTTCTCGTGGTACAAACGTTTTTTCTTCCATTTGCAGGTTTGAGATGCGGGACAGTTTGAATAAGCGAAAATCATTTCGTTTATGGCAATACCCGTGCCAATACCAATGATTACTTTTTAATAACAGCTGATAGGGCTCGGCTGTTCGGGCGGTTTTATTGCCATGGCGGTCGGCATAGTCAAAAGACAGCAGCTTGTTTTCCTGTAGTGCTGTTTTGACGATTTCCAGATAGGCTTGGATGTTCCGGTTTCCCAGCCACGGACTTAAATCAACGTAAATCTGATTGGCCCTTAGTTCAATGTCTTTGGCGCTGTCGGCGGGGATAAAGCTCTTAACTTTGGCCAGGGCGTTTACCAGTTCATCCCCCCGGATCATCGTCGAAAGATTGGAAAGCCCCATCAGGATCGCCGAAAGATCGGCCGTCGAGAATACTTTTTTATCAACCTTGTAGTTTTCCATGATCGCAAAGCCACCGCCCACTCCCGGTGTCGAACAAACCGGAATCCCCGCCATATTGATCGCATCGATGTCACGGTAGATGGTCCGGGGGGACACTTCAAACAGATCTGCCAACTCCTGTGCGCCGATCCGCTCTTTTTCAAGAAGGATCATAATAATGCTAATCAGCCGGTCCACTTTCATCGCCTCGCCGCCCTCCATTTTTAAACTTTCTTTTTTTCATTGTAAATTATGGCCAACCTGTTGTCAACAATTGCAAGGTATAATAAAAGAGCAAACGGGCATTACCTGTTTACATTTTAAAACACCATGAAACGGGAGGAAATTTATGTTTACGATCTATGTTTATGTTCTTGATACCTTGGCCGACTGGGAACTGGGCTATGTTACGGCAGAGCTGCATTCTGGCCGCTTTTTTAAAAAGGGCGCCCCACCGGTCTCGCTCAAAACAGTCAGTGCGACCAAAGCGCCGATTACGACCATGGGCGGGATGACAGTCGTGCCCGACTGCTTAATTGATGAGCTTGTGGTGAGCAAAACAAGCGTCCTGCTCTTGCCGGGCGGCGATACCTGGAACGACCCGAAGCATGGCGCAATCATTAAAAAAGCCAGCGAATTGCTCACTGCCGGTGCGA
>CAZEBY010000081.1:0-9655 GCA_964510565.1 uncultured Lachnospiraceae bacterium
TGGTTCATCAGGAAATCAATGCCAATGGCGTTAATCTGATTCTTGAAGATGGGGTGGATCATTTCCAAAACGAGGGCCATGAAGTGGTGCTTGAAAGCGGCCAGGTGCTTAAAGCCGATCTGGTTATTCTGGCCATTGGGGTGGTACCGGAAAATTCCCTGGCCAAACAGGCTAACTTGAAAGTGGGTCCCCGGGGACATATCGTCACGACTGCTAATTATGAGGTCTACAATGGCCAAAATGATACCGTCAATCCGGATATTTTTGCAATCGGCGATGCCGTGGAAGTGGTCGATTTTGTCAGCAAAACGCCGACCGCCATTCCGTTGGCCTGGCCGGCCAACCGTCAGGGACGGCTGGTGGCCGATTATATTAACGGTAAAAAAATCAGCAATGTCGGCATTCAGGGAACCGCCGTGGCTAAGGTGTTCAATCAGACCATTGCCGCCACCGGAAATAATGCCGCCCTGCTCGATCTCAAAAAAATCCCCTATCAGGTGGTAGTGGCGCATCGGAGCAACCATGCCGGGTATTATCCCAATGCCACCAATATTGCCTTAAAACTGCTGTATGACCCACAAACCCTGAAAATTCTTGGCGCCCAGGCGGTTGGCCAGGAAGGAACTGAAAAGCGGATCGATGTGATTGCCACGGCGATGAAATTGGGCGCAACGGTGCTGGATCTTCAGGACTTTGAACTCAGTTATGCGCCCCCGTTTTCATCGGCGAAGGATCCGGTCAACATTCTGGGCTATATCGCCGAGAACATTATCGATGGCGTCTATCAAACCGTTCAGTGGCATGAAATTGATCAGATTATCGCGGCTGGCGGATTTCTACTGGATGTCCGCTCACCGATGGAAGTCCGGGCTGGCGGGATTAAGGGTGCTGTGAATATTGAATTGGACAGTCTTCGGGATCGGATTGGTGAAATTCCACTTGCCAAAGATGCCCCGATTTATGTAAGCTGTCAGGTGGGACAACGGGCTTATCTGGCGATCCGGATTCTTAAGAATCATGGCTTTACCAATATTTACAATCTGGCCGGCGGCTACAGTACCTATAAAACCGCCCATTATCAATTGGCCGCCCTCAAATTTTAGGACTACTGCAAAAAAAGAAGGGTCAGAAATAACGGAAAAAATAAACAATTTCAAAACCCTCAGCAAATTTTGGTTGCTGAGGGTTTTGTTTATAAATTCTTTTTTAGCTTTTTTAGTTTTGTGTACATGGCTTCCGGCAAGATGCCGATAATCGTCTCACAAAAAGCCAACCCGGCCAGCCCACCGAGGATAAAGTGCAGGGCCGGTATTTCTGGAAACAGGTTATTGGTGAACAAATTGACGAGATTAAATAGGACAAATAGCAAAAGTCCGATTTTTAGTTCTTTTCGCATTGGTGTTTTCATATTAAAAACTCCGTTTTTCTTTATTGCTTGTTTTACTAAGTTTTATCCGGGAATAAACCAGAACCGGTAAGTCGGCCAGCATCAGCAGGCCAAAGCTGCGAACGCTCCAATCTGGCAGGGGTACAATCAGCCAGTTAACGACCATGACGCCCAGACAGACCATCAGGATCGTGATAGTCACTGGAAACAAACGATTATTTTTCATCATCGTCCCCCCTTCACATGGTTTTCATACAATGAAGCTTGACCGCGGTACTGACTGACAGTTGGCCCGCTACAGCAATGATCAGGGTATAAAAAACGGTGATATTAATGTACCCGGCAATAATAGCGGCAATAATCAGCAACACTGAGGTGACAGCAATCAGCGGCATCCCCGCTTTGCTGCGGATGGCTTTCATGCGTTCGTCATGTTCTTTATTGTACAAGACCTTCAGTTTGGTCTCGTCCTTAATCGCTAGACTCAGCTTGATGATATCGATCACCGAGAGTCCCAGAATGCTGACGATCAGACCAAACTGGAACCCGGCTACAAAACCATCAGAGTGGGTAGCCGTTGAGATGTCTGCGGTAATGATTGAGTAAATGCTATAAGCCCCCAAGACCAGGACCACCAAGGCGATTCCTGAAGAAATAGCAATTCTTCGTTTAACCGTTCTTTTAAATTTTTCCATGATACTGCCTCCTAAAATTCATTTTCTTCTGAAAAGTCAAAAACTTCTTCAATGGTCAGCCCGAAATAACGGGCAATTTTATAGGCCAATACCAACGAAGCCGTATATTTGCCCACTTCAATGGAGGTAATGGTCTGTCGGGTCGTGCCCACCGCCAGTGCCAGTTCTTCCTGGGAGAGTTTTCGTTCTTTTCGTAATTCTTTGATTCGTGTTTTCATATTACACCTTCTAATAATCTGCATAGCATACTTTGCATTTTTAGTATAGTTTGCTTTGCATAAAATGTCAAGCAAACTTTGCAAAAAAGAAATGGCCAGAATTGTAGACTTAGAATAGTGCTGGTGATACAAAATAAAAGGCGGTCTTTCAATAAAAAAACAGCCGTTATCCATATAGCCGTCACATTACCCGCCTATAATAAAAAAAACGAGGCGGGTACCTTAAAATGATCAAGCGATTCTTCAACGTTTATCCCTAATTGTGTGGGAATATCGCCAATATAAAAACGCTTCATAAAGTCTAACAGAAAAAGAGAGGAAAGAATTCAATGAAAAGAGTAAAGAGGATGATACCATTTTTATTAATGATTATGGTATTTTTGGGCGGTTGCAGTTCAAATTCACAGACAACAACGGCTGAAAGCACCGCCGAGGCGGTTACTGAAACCACTGCTGCTTTAAGTGCCGTGGTATCACCAACATCAACGGTTGTGGTCGATCCGGAATTTACCGATCGTGACCTGGAAACCAGCTATGATGACGCAACGGCGGTTCAGGTCACTCTGGATGGCAGCACTATCCAGGTATCCGGTGACGGCGCCACCGCCAGTAACGGGGTGCTGACGATTACCAAAGAAGGGACCTATGTGGTAACGGGGAATCTGAGCGACGGGCAGATTGTGGTGGCAGCAGCCGATACCGACAAGATTCAGATTGTGTTAAATGGTGCGACCATTAACTGTGCGGACAATGCCCCAATCTATGTAAAAAGTGCCAATAAGGTGTTTATTACCCTGGCAACCAACACCGTCAATACCTTAACCGATGGTGGTGTTTATGTGCAAACCGATGACAACACGGTCGATGGGGTAATCTTTAGCAAAGCGGATCTGACCATTAATGGGACAGGAACCTTGAGTATTTTAACAAATAACAACCATGGGATTGTATCAAAAGATGATTTGGTGATTACCGGTGGAACCTATAATATCACCTCAACAGATGATGCGCTAAGCGGTAAAAACAGTGTCAAAATTAAAGACGGTGTGATTACGATCGATTCGTCTGCTGGCAAGGGGATTACTTCAAAGAACGCTGATGACAGTACCAAAGGTTACGTTTATATTTGTGGCGGGATAATTACCATAAAAAACAGTACCGAAGGGATTGAAGGAACAGCGATCGTTGTTGAGGGCGGAACCATTGACCTTGTTTCATCAGATGATGGGTTTAATGGGGCCAGTGCCAGTGCGGCTGAAACGGATACTGGTGGAAAAGGCGGCGCTGCTATGGAAAATGATTCGAATGTTTATGTATCAATTGCCGGTGGCACCATTTCGGTTAATGCCTCCGGGGATGGCCTGGACAGTAATGGATCGCTTTATATCTCAGGCGGCACAGTAGAAGTCAGTGGCCCGACCAATAATGGCAATGGAGCCCTTGATTATAACGGCACTGCTGATGTCAGTGGCGGAACGGTTGTGATTGCCGGTAGCACCGGAATGGCTCAGTCGTTTTCCGAAACCTCGACGCAGGCATCCCTGCTTTACAATCTTCCAGCCAGTTGTGCGGCCGGGACTGAAATAAAACTGACCGATGCCAGCGGCAAAACGGTGGTTTCCTATACGCCGGATAAAGCCTATCAATCGGTCGTAATCAGCACGCCAGATCTTGCTCAGGGATCGACCTATACCCTGATCTGCGGCAGTCAGACCGTCGAAATCCCCATGACCGGGATGGTAACCAGCAACGGACAGATGGGCATGGGTGGACCGGGACAACCAGGGCAAGGGGGTCAAAAACCGCAATAGAAAGCTAAAGATTGAGATAAAGAAGCATCCAAAGACATGCTCATCCGAAAAGGAAGAGTGTGTCTTTTTTATCGGCACCCGGCAGGGGTGCAATATAACGGATAAAAGTTTTGATCCGGGCTGGTAGCGGAAACTCATGAATTAGGATTGAGGTGGCTGGTGTCGTGCGTGAAACTGAAACCGGAAAGGAGTCTCAAGAAGGTCATTGAAAAAACTAGATTTTACTGGTATGATGAGAAAAAAATCAACATGAATAAAATGAGAGCAACTGAAAGGATAGGGAGACGAGTATGCCATTTGAAATCATCCGCAACGATATTACTAAAATGCCGGTGGACGTCATCGTCAATGCCGCCAATACCGGTCTGAAAATGGGCGGCGGGGTCTGCGGGGCGATCTTTGCCGCGGCCGGGGCCGAGGCGCTCCAGGCCGAGTGCGACGGGATTGGTGGCTGCCCGGTGGGGGATGCCGTGATCACTGACGGTTACCAGCTACCGGCAAAGCGCATCATCCACACCGTCGGGCCGGTTTGGCAGGGCGGTGGTGCCGACGAGGCCCGGCTGCTGCACCGGGCCTATACCCGTTCGCTAGAGTTGGCCCTGAAACATCATTGTAAGAGTATTGCCTTTCCCCTGATTTCATCGGGTATCTATGGCTATCCCAAGGATCAGGCCTTGAAGATTGCGGTAGCGGCCATCACAGAATTTTTACTGGAACATGAGATGTTTATTTATCTGGTGGTTTTTGATAAGAAAACCTTTGCGTTCAGTGAAAAGCTGTTTGCCGATATCGAAAAATTTATCGATGACCATTATGTGGCTGAATATCAGCTTTATGAACGCAATATGGAATTCGAACCGGAGCTGCCCAGGTATAATCGTAGCCAAATGCGGGCTCAAGTCGAAAAATTGGCCGAAACCCGGCCCTTGATGCCAGCTCCGGCGGCAGCGATCAAAAGAAGTCTGGCGGATGTGTTGGACCAACTGGATGAGTCCTTTTCAGAGATGTTGCTGCGGCTGATTGATGAAAAGGGCATGACCGATGTCCAAGCCTACAAAAAAGCCAATATCGACCGGAAATTGTTTTCCAAGATCCGTAGCAGGAAAGATTATAATCCCAGCAAGGCCACTGCCATCGCCTTTGCCATTGCCCTGGAGCTAAGCCTTGACGAGACCCATGATCTGCTGGGGCGGGCGGGCTATGCCCTGTCCCACAGCCATATCTTTGATCTGATCATTGAATATTTTATCAGTGCCGAAAATTATAACATCTATGAAATCAACGAAGCGCTCTTTGCTTTTGACCAGGCGCTGTTAGGAGCCTGATTGTCGTTTGGAAAGCGACCAACGGATCGAGTAATCGTGTTATCCTTTATTTAACAAAGAAACGGAGGATAATATCATGAACACAAACGAAAGCAAAACCATAAAAACGGAACTGGTCTTTATTCTGGATAAAAGCGGCTCGATGTCTGGATTAGAAAGTGACACCATCGGCGGTTATAATGCCATGCTCAAAAAACAGCAACAGGCGCCCGGCGAGGCCCGGGTAACAACCGTGCTTTTTGATGATGGTTACGAAGTGCTTCATGACCGGATTGATATCCAGGGCGTTGCCCCGATTACTGAAAACGAATATTATGTCGGCGGTTGCACGGCCCTGTTGGATGCGATCGGAAAAACCATTCACAAGATTGCCAACGCCCAGCGTCATACCCAGCCGGAACATCGCTCCGATCAGGTCATTTTTGTGATCACCACCGATGGCCTGGAAAACGCCAGTCAGGAATACTCCTATGAAAAGATCAAGCAGCTGATTGAACTGGAGAAAACCCAGTATCAGTGGGAATTTATTTTCCTGGGGGCTAATATTGATGCCATCGAAACCGCCGCCCGGTTTGGGATCAGTGCTGATCGGGCCGCTAATTACCATGCCGACGGAGCCGGGACTCGCCTGAACTATAAGGTGGTTAGCGATGTGGTTTGTGAAATGCGAGCCTGTAATCCGATTCCGGCGAATTGGAAGGCTGAAATTGATGAGGATTTCGAAACTCGGGGAGCCGCTAAGAAAAGGCAACAGCGTTGAAACAATTTTTTAAGAATAGTAAAAAAATAGGCAAACAAGCCTCCAAATACCCGAAAGTATCTGGAGGCTTGTGTATAGTAGGAGAAAACAGTTAAATTTCACACGTTTTGAATTCTCATTTCACACGCATGCGGTTTATTTCCAGTGAATCGCCCGGTTTTCCGTCGCCAGGGCCGCTTCTTTAATCGCTTCGCCGACCGTGGGGTGAGCATGGATGGTAGAGATGATTTCTTCCACCGTGGATTCCAGCCGCAGTGCCAGGGCGCCTTCGACAATCAGGTCGGTGGCCCGGGGGCCCAGAATATGAACGCCCACCACCTCTTTATACTTTTTATCAGAGATGATTTTGATCATCCCCTCGGTGCTCCCCATAATCAGCGACTTGCCATTGGCCGCCAGCGGAAAGCGGCCGATCGAATAATCCATTTCGCGACCCCGGATATCCTCCTGCGTCAGGCCAACCCCGGCAAATTCGGGATTGGTGTAGACGCAGGACGGATTGGTTTTTTCGTCATAGCTGGCCTCATGGCCCATGGCGTTTTCGGCCGCAACTTCCCCCTGCTGCGAGGCCACATGAGCCAGCATCGTTTTCCCCAGACAATCGCCGATGGCATAAATATTGGGGACGTTGGTCTGCATTTTCGGATTCACAAGAATGCCCTTTTTATCGGTTTTGATGGTTGTGTTATCCAGTCCCAGTGTTGATAATTCAGCTTTTCGACCAATGGCGACCAACACCTTTTCGCCGCTGACGGCGCTGTCTTTACCATCTTTGTTGATGTTCACGGTCACCTGCTGGTCATTGCCGGCGATCGACAAGACCCGGGCACCGGTTAAAATCTCAATGCCGTCCCTTACCAGTTTTTTTCGTAGCATTTCTGCCAGTTCGCTGTCCATCAGCGGTAGAATACCCGGCTGCATTTCGACAATTGTTACCTTGGCACCAAACTGATTATAGACCGACGCCATTTCCACACCAATGACGCCGCCGCCGATAATGACCAGACTTTCGGGAACCTGAGCCAGTGATAACGCCCCGGTGGAATCGATGCAATCGGGATGGTCGATCCCGGGAATCGGTGGCAGGGCAGGGATCGACCCGCTGGCAATGATAATTTTATCCGGCCGTAGTTCGTCCGTTTTTCCCGAGGCTTCCGTGACCAGCAAGACTTCATCGTTTAAAAACTGGGCGCTGCCAGTGATGAGCTTAACCCCATTGGCCTTTAGCAGACCCTTGACGCCGCCCGACAGCTTGGTGCTGATCTGCTCCTTATGGGCTTGAATTTTTGTCCAGTCAAAGCCCGCTTCAGGGATAACCAGGCCGATTTGAGCAGAATTTTTAGCTTCACTCAGCACCTCGGCAGAATGGAGCAGCGCCTTGGTGGGGATACACCCCACATTTAAACAGGTGCCGCCCAGCTTGGCTTTTTCGATCAGGGTAACCTGGGCACCCAACTGGGCCGCCCGGATGGCTGCCACATACCCCCCGGGGCCGCCGCCAATGATGGCAATATGTTTCATGGTGTACCTTCTTTCTTCATTTAAACCAGCAGTAGCGAGGGATTTTCAAGATATTCGCCAATCCGCTGTAAGAATTGCGCGGCCAACATCCCGTCAATGATACGATGGTCAGCGGTGAGGCTGAGATTCATCATTGGCCGGATGGTGATTTGACCACCAATAACCACCGGGGTGTCAACCATTGCATCGATCCCTAAAATCGCCAGTTCCGGCTGATTGATAATCGGCGAGAAGGCGGTAATCCCATAGGCCCCCAGGTTAGTCAGGGTAAAGGTGCCGCCAACCAGGTCATCCATCTGGGTGCAACCGGCTTTGGCATCGGCAATCAGTTTTTCGGTTTCAGCAGCAATTTGAGCCAGGGATTTGGTGTCGCAGTTTTTTACATTGGGTACCAGCAGGCCGGAATCGAGGCCAATCGCCAGACCGATATGGGCATGGGGATGAAGAGTCAGGGTGTCATCAACCAGGCTGCCATTAATATGTGGGAACTCCAGGAGTGCTTGGGCGCAGACTTTCATGATAATATGATTAAAGCTTAGCTTGAGCCCCCGCTTGTCAAACTCCGGTTTTAGTTTAGCCCGGAATTCCTTCATGGCCGAGGCGTCCACCGGCCGGGTATAGGTAACCCGGGGCGAGATAAGAAAGCTTTCACTCATCCGTTTGGCAATGGTTTTACGCATCCCTTTAAGGCGGATCGTTTCAGGAAGCTTTTCGACAGATAGCGGATTTGTTACCAGCGCGGCCACGTCTTTTTTCATAATCCGGCCATCGCTAGCCACGGTGCTTAAATCAAGCCCGGATGCCTCGGCCATTTTTTTAGCAACCGGGGAAACGGCGATTTTTTTATCAGTCTCAGCAGCCGGGCGATAGTTATTTACATCATCCACCGTAATGCTGCCCGTATTGCCGGTACCGGTGATTAAGGCAAGATCGATGCCTTTTTCTTTGGCCAGTTTTTTGGCCAACGGGGACGCATTGATCCGGCTGCCAGCGGTTTTAACCGGCGTTTCAGCGCGAACAGCAACCTCGACAGGTGCTGCTTCCTCAGCCGCTTTAGGGGCAGTACCGCCGGATAAGCCGGAAATATCTTCATTGGCTTCGCCGATGATGGCAATCGGTTCCAGGCAGGTAACGGTGGCGCCTTCGCCTTCAATGATTTTTAGCAGTACTCCGGCTTTGGGGGATTCAAATTGATTGATCAGTTTATCAGTTTCGATTTCGCAGAGAATAGCGCCTTCGGCGATGGTGTCGCCGACAGCCACATTCCAGCTGCCAATGGTGCCTTCTGTCATTGTCAGCCCAAACTTGGGCATGACGATTAATTGTGCCATAATAACCTCCGTATTTTTGATTTCATTGAACCGCAACCTTTTAAGGATAAGGTTGCAACTAGCTGTCAGATAAAGTGATAAAGTAGTACCGACAATTGTCAAAAGAGATTAACAATTGGTCGGTACGGGATCTCATCGATAACCTTAAAACTAAGCCATCATTTCCTTGACGGCATTGTAGATGTCGACGTCGTTGGGTAGGACAAAGTTTTCCAGGTTGGGGGCAAAGGGAATTGGGGTATCCAGGGCGTTGACCCGTTTGATCGGGGCGTCCAGATTAAAGAAGCAGGCTTCCGAAATCATCGCCGCCAGTTCTCCGGCAAAGCTGCCCCGTTTGGCTTCCTCAGTGGCAATCACCACCCGGGTAGTTTTTTCAATTGAGTCAAAGATCAGCTGTTTATCGAGAGGATAGAGGGTTCGGGGATCGATCACTTCGACGGAAATCCCATCTTTTTCCAGCTTGGCAGCGGCTTTTAAGGCCTCGTGAACCATCTTGCCGGTGGCCACTACGGTAACATCGGTTCCTTCCCGTTTAATGTCGCCGACGCCCAATTTAATCGGAGTGATGACATCATCGACGTCCCCCTTCATGCCATACATCGCCTTA
>CAZEBY010000082.1:0-9341 GCA_964510565.1 uncultured Lachnospiraceae bacterium
TTGCCGCCGGTGGCATCGGTGATGGCCGGGGGATCGCCGCGGCGCTGATGCTGGGCGCAGTGGGCGTTCAACTGGGCACCCGGTTTTTAGTCGCCCATGAAACCAACATCCATGACAATTATAAAGACAAAATTATTAAAGCCAAAGATATTGATACCATGCTTAGCGGCCGGTCTCTGGGTCATCCGGTCCGGTCTCTGAAAACAACCTTCTCAAAAGGTTTCATTAAACTGGAAAATGATCCAACTGCGCCACCAGAAGCTCTGGAAGAATACGGTCGGGGTGCGCTTCGCATTGCCGCTCAGGAAGGTGATTCTCAAAAAGGTTGCTTCATGGCCGGCCAGATTGCCGGTCTGGTCAAAGAAAAACAAAGTGTGAAAGAAATCATTTTAACACTGGCCGAAGATACCGAAACCGTTTTAAAAGGAGGATTGCAATGGGTAAAATAGCACTGCTCTTCCCGGGTCAGGGCGCACAGTTCGTGGGGATGGGTAAACCACTCTATGAGCTTTCCCCGACTGCCAGGGCCGTTTTTGATCAAGTTGATACCTTTCACCCTGGTGCCTCAACACTATGCTTTGAAGGACCGGCTGAAACACTCAACCAAACCGAAAATACCCAGCCCTGTATCTTTGCCGTCGAGCTGGCGGCTTGGTCTGCCTTAAAAAGGATCGGTATTGAAGCCCAGGGTATCGCCGGATTTTCGCTCGGCGAGGTAACTGGTTTGGTCGCCTCCGGGGTGCTTTCGATGGAAGATGGTTTAAAATTTGTTAAAAAACGAAGTCAGGCCATGGAAGAAGCCGCTCAGATGACGCCCGCCACCATGATTGCCGTTTTAAAACTGGACGACCCGACGGTTGAAGCACTCTGCAAAGAATTCAACCAATGTTACCCGGTTAATTATAATTGCCCCGGACAACTGGTAGTCTCACTTTTAAAAGCCGACCTGGAATTGTTCCAAGCTCGGGTAAAAGCGCTGGGTGGCCGGGGTATTCCCCTAACTCTGTCGGGTGGTTTTCACTCGCCTTTTATGACCTATGCCACCAAGCTGCTGGAAAAGCGGATCTATGAATTGACCTTTTCTGAAGCATCAATTCCCCTCTATTCCAACGCCTATGCCAAACCCTATCCCGAAGCCCCCCAGAAAATTCGCGACTATATTCTTCACCAGATCAATCATCCGGTGCTGTGGGAACAAACCATGCGCAACATGATTGCTAATGGATTTACCACCTTTATTGAATGCGGCCCCGGTAAAACCCTGGCTGGATTCTTGAAAAAAATCGACAAATCGGTAACCTGTCTTCACGTCGAAACCGTGTTGACCGATTATCTTGAAGCTCAAAATGCTGGAAAGGAGTGGTCTTTTATATGTTAACCGGAAAAACTGCACTGGTCACCGGCGGTGCCAAAGGAATTGGCCGGGCGATCGCCCTTAAAATTGCCGAAGCCCATGGAAATGTCGCCCTGATCTATCGGGGCAGTCAGGCAAGTGCTGAAACCACCGTTGCTGAACTACTGGCTTTGGGTGTTCAGGCCAAAAGTTATCAATGTGATGTGTCTGACTTCAATGCCACCAAAGAATTGGTCACCCAGGTCATTAAAGACTTTGGTAGCATGGATATCCTGGTGAACAACGCTGGGATTACCAATGACAAGCTCTTAATTGCCATGAAGGAAGACGATTTTGACAGTGTCATCAGCACCAACTTGAAGGGTGCCTTCAACATGACCAAACACGTCGGCGCATACCTGCTTAAACAGCGCAAGGGCCGAATTATCAATATTTCCTCGGTTTCTGGACTGATGGGCAACGTTGGTCAATGCAATTATGCCGCTGCTAAAGCCGGGCTAATCGGCCTGACCAAGTCCGCCGCCAAAGAAATGGCGCTGCGGGGCGTGACCTGCAATGCCATTGCCCCGGGTTTTATCGACACCGATATGACCAAAACATTAAAACCAGAAATAAAAGATGAAATACTCAAACAAATTCCCTTAAAACGTTTAGGACAGGCCGAAGACATCGCCAACCTCTGCGTTTATTTAAGTAGCGATTTATCAGGCTATATTACAGGAGAAGTCATTAAAGTTGATGGCGGTCTCTATATTTAGGAGTAATCAATGAATCGACGAGTTGTTATAACAGGATGTGGCGCCGTTTCTCCAGTGGGTAGCACTGTAGACCGTTTTTGGGATAATCTGACCAACGGAAAATGCGGCATCGATTTTATTAAGAAATTCGATACCACCGACTTAAAAGTGAAAATTGCAGGTGAGGTTCACGATTTTGAACCCCTTGACTATATTAAGAAGAATGAAATTAGAAAAACCGATATGTTTACCCAATACGGTATTGGCGCTGCGGTTCAGGCGATGGAAGACAGTGGTGTCCAGGGTCATGTCGACCCGACCCGACTCGGCGTCTATATGGGTTCCGGGATCGGCGGGATCCATACCTTTATTGATGAATGTCATAAAATGGATGAAAAAGGTCCCAGTCGGATTTCACCGTTCTTTATACCGATGATGATCTCAAACATTGCCGCCGGCACGATTGCCATTCGCTATAATGCCCAGGGCCCCTGTTTACCAATTGTCACAGCCTGTGCCACCGGCACCCATTCAATTGGTGAAGCTTTTAGGAGCATCAAGCATGGATATGCCGATGCGATTATTGCCGGCGGTACTGAAGCTAGCATTTCGCCGCTATCGGTGGCCGGTTTCACTAATTTAACAGCGTTAACAACCGTTAACGACCCAGCTCGAGCCTCGATTCCCTTTGATAAAAACCGCAGCGGTTTTGTCATGAGTGAAGGCGCCGGGGCACTGGTGCTGGAAGAATTGGAATCCGCTCTGAACCGGGGCGCAAAAATCTATGGCGAAATTGTTGGCTACGGCAATACCTGTGACGCCTACCATATTACTGCCCCCCATCCCGACGCCATCGGCGGTAGCCAGGCCATCAGTCTGGCGATGGCAGAAGCAGCCAGTGCTGGCACCAACTTTGATAACGCTCAAATCTATGTCAACGCCCACGGTACCAGCACCCCGCTTAACGATAAGTCCGAGACCATTGCCATCAAAAAGGCCCTAGGTGAACATATTAGCCGCACCCTGGTCAGCTCGACTAAATCGATGACTGGTCATATGCTGGGAGCCGCCGGTGCTATTGAAGCGATTGCCGCGGTTATGGCCTTAAAAGATGGCATGATTCCCCCTACCATTGGCTATCAGGAAGCTGATCCGGATTGCGATCTGGATTACGTTCCCAATCAAAAACGGATCATCCAGAGTGATATCGCCCTGTCGATTTCCCTCGGATTTGGCGGACACAATGCTTGTCTGGCCTTTGTTAGATAGAGGAGAATAAACGATGGAATTAACTACTGAAACCATTCAAGCCCTTGCCAAAATCATGTCGGCCGAAAAGCTCACCAGTCTGGCCCTGGATCAGGGTAATCTGAAAATCGAAATGAAACGGGAATGCAGTTTAACTTTTCCTGGTGAACTAACTGATCGTGAACCTCAAATTACCATCACTGAACCTGTTCCTCATCAGGAGCTGCCAGTTCAGGCTGAAACCTTTAATGTCTCTGACACGACCGAATGGAAAGCTATAAAATCCCCAATGGTGGGTGTCTTTTATCAAAGCAGTCAACCAGGTAAATCACCCTATGTGACTAAAGGACAACACTTTTCCGATGGCGATACCCTGTGTATCATTGAAGCGATGAAGCTGATGAACGAAATAACCGCCGAAACTTCCGGCACCATTATGGAAATCTGCGTCAGCAACGGCCAGGTCGTCGAATTTGGCCAGGTGCTCTATCGCATTGTCGAAGATTAAGTTTAGACAGCGTTATTAACTCCGTACCAACAATTGTTACTTCATGTTGTTCACTGCAGTAGTTTATCGCAAACCTCACCGTACCGATCTCACTCGGTACGGTTAAATCTTGTTTGTGACCAAACAATAACAAAAGCGAATTTTAAATAAAATTCAGAAGGAAATCAGAATGAAACGTGATGAATTAAAGAAGATCCTGCCTCACCGGGAGCCGATGCTACTGATTGATGAGGCTGAAAAAATAGATGACAATACCGCTACCGGCCGTTACACGGTCAAGGGCGATGAGTTTTTTTTACAGGGACATTTTCCCGGAAACCCGGTCGTACCAGGGGTTATCCTCTGTGAAATTATGGCCCAAACCTGCTGCGTCTTAATGGCTGAACTCGACGGCGCCAACAAAACACCCTACTTTACCGGTCTGAATAAGGTAAAATTTAAAGAAAAGGTTCTGATCGGCGATACCATCGAGATTACCTGCAGCATCACCCGTTCCAAGCCGCCGTTTTATTTTGCCAGCGGCTCGGGATCGGTAAACGGCAAGGTGGCAGTCGTCGGAGAATTTTCGTTTGCCCTGATTGAGTAAGGAGGCTTCCGATGTTTTCTAAGATACTGATCGCCAACCGGGGCGAAATTGCCCTGCGGATTATCCGTGCCTGTAAAGAGATGGGTGTCGCCACCGTGGCTGTCTTTTCCACCGCTGATGAAAACAGTCTTCACGTCAGTCTGGCTGATGAAAGTATTTGTATTGGCCCGGCAGCGGTGACTGACTCCTATCTGAATATTTCGGCGATTCTCTCGGCGGCCGTATTAACCGGAGCCGAGGCCATCCATCCGGGTTACGGACTGCTGTCGGAAAATCCCAAGTTCGCCCGGCTCTGCGCTGAGTGTGGGATTGCCTTTATCGGACCGAGCTGGGAAATCATCCAAAAAATGGGCGACAAAGATCAGGCCCGAACCACCATGGCGGCCGCTGGCGTTCCAATTGTTCCCGGAACGGATATTATCAACGACCCCGATGAAGCCCATCACAAGGCCGATGAAATCGGCTATCCCCTATTGGTCAAGGCCCGCTCCGGCGGCGGCGGCAAAGGGATCCGACTGGTCGAACGATCCGAGGATTTTTTAAACGAATATTCGCTGGCCCGACAGGAGGCCCAGAACGCCTTTAATGATGATGGGGTTTATCTGGAAAAGTTTTTAACCCGGGTCAAGCATATTGAAATTCAATTGCTTTGCGATCAGCACCAACATGTGGTGGCGCTGGGCGAACGGGAGTGCTCGGTGCAGCGAAAGAATCAGAAGCTGCTGGAAGAAAGCCCCTCCCCTTCCCTGACACCGGAAATCCGCACGGCAATGATGGAAGTTTCCCGCCAGGCGGCGCTCACCATTGGCTATGAAAATGCCGGTACGATCGAATTTTTAATGGATGCTCAGGGTCATTTTTACTTTATGGAAATGAACACTCGACTGCAGGTTGAACACCCAATTACCGAAATGGTCACCGGAGTGGATATTGTCAAATGGCAGATCCGGATTGCCGCTGGCCTACCCCTGACCTTTGGTCAGGAGGATGTCCACATTCAGGGCCACGCCATCGAATGCCGGATCAATGCTGAAAATCCGCTGCTTGATTTTCGGCCCAACTGCGGCACGATCAACTTTCTCCATGTGCCCGGCGGTCCCTGGGTGCGCTTTGATACCCTGCTCTATCAGGGCTATGCGATTCCGCCCTATTATGACTCGATGGTCGGCAAACTGATTGTCCACTCCAAAACCCGGGAGCTGACAATCCGCAAGATGAAGGCCGCCTTGTGTGAACTGGTAATTGAAGGGATCGACCATACCAGCCAGGTACAATTGGATATTCTTAGTCATCCGCTGTTTATAGCGGGCGATTACTTTACCGATTTTATGGAAAATGAATTTGGCAAGCCTTTGCCGGAATAGAAATGGAGGTTTTAAATGCTTAGTAAAGGTCTATTTAAAAAACCGAAAAATGAACTGGAAGCCCAGCACCGAACCAAGCGTAAAACCGACCCGGCGATTCCGTCGGAACTGTGCCGGAGCTGTCCATCCTGCAAGCAGTTGAGCTTCACCTCCGATTTAGAAAACAACTTCCACGTCTGTCCCAAGTGCGGACATCATTTTCGGATTAATGCCCGCCAACGCCTGAGTTTGATTATTGATCAGGATACCTTTGTGGAGCAGTATCACGAGCTGTCCTCATCTAATCGCCTGGGTTTTCCCGATTATGAAGAAAAGCTGGAGCAAGCTGCCCTGTTTAGCCACGAAACCGAAGGGGTCATTATCGGCACCGGCAAAATTGACAATCGCAAAGTAGCACTCTTCGTCATGGAAGCCACCTTTATGATGGGCAGTATGGGACAGGTGGTCGGTGAGAAAATCACCTTGATCTTTGAATACGCTCTGAAGCACCGTCTCCCGGTAATCGGTTATACCGTTTCCGGCGGTGCCCGGATGCAAGAAGGGATGCTGGCACTGATGCAAATGGCCAAAACCAGTGGTGCCGTCAAACGTCACAGTGACGCCGGCCTGCTTTATCTGACCATCCTCACCGACCCGACCACCGGTGGCGTCACCGCCAGCTTTGCGATGGAAGGTGATATTATTCTGGCTGAACCGGAAGCCTTAATTGCCTTTGCCGGCCCCCGGGTGATTGAGCAGACTATCCGTCAACGCCTGCCCAAAGGCTTTCAGCGAGCCGAATTTTTACTGGAGAAAGGCTTTGTCGATGCAATTGTCCCCCGCAGCAGCCAAAAAGAAACGCTGACACAATTATTATCCCTGCATGGGATTTCCAAAGGCGGTGATCAAAATGGAAGCATATAAACGGGTGGCCCTGGCCCGGAAAAAGACCCGTCCGACCGGACAGGATTTTATTGACAATCTCTTTACCGATTTTATTGAACTGCATGGCGACCGCTGTTTTGGTGACGATCCGGCAGTGATTAGCGGTCTGGGTATGTTAATCGATATGCCCGTGACCGTGATTGCTCAGGAACGGGGAAAAAACACCAAATCCCGGGTTAAACGCAACTTCGGTTCAGCGCATCCGGAAGGCTATCGCAAGGCGCTGCGGCAAATGCAGCTGGCTGAGAAATTCAATCGCCCGATTGTCTGCCTGATTGATACCTCGGGTGCCTTTTGCGGCATCGGCGCCGAAGAACGGGGCCAGGGGCTGGCTATTGCTAATAATCTGATGGAAATGATGAGCCTAAAAGTGCCCATCCTCTCGGTGGTAATTGGCGAAGGCGGCAGCGGCGGGGCGCTGGCTTTAGGAGTCGCCGATGAAGTCTGGATGCTGGAAAATGCCATTTATTCAGTAATTTCTCCGGAAGGCTGTGCCAGTATTCTCTGGAAGGACGCCGCTAAAACCAAAGAAGCGGCCAATTGTCTGAAACTGACGGCCAAGGATTTACTCGAGTTGCAGGTCATCGATAAGATTATTTCAGAAACCCATCGTGATTTCAAAAACGTCTATCGGGAACTAAAAATCGCTTTATACAAAGGCATTCAAAAAAACCAGACACTGGAATCCGAACAATTAATTGAAAACCGTTATCAACGATTCCGAAAATATGGTGCGATCGAAACCATTGTCAAATAGATGTATTAAAACAACAAGTTTACCTAGAAAGCAGATAACTACCCGTAGTGCTGCTTTTTTTGTATTTACGCGAAGAAAAAATAATGATATTATGAAGAACAAGTAAAATTTTAAGTACTCATAAAAGGAGATGATGCCATGACTGGAGATCGAATTAAATGCGAACTTGTTTATAGTAAACTACTTACCGCTGTTGAAGACATCATGATAGAGGAGTTTGAATTGCCGGAAGGTTGTATTGATATCGGTATTTTTACCACCCAATACGATGGTGTCGGCTATTGCGCGGCCGATGAAGCCACAAAAAACTCCAACGTCGAGGTTGCCTACGTTAAAACCCTTTATGGTGCTGGCGCCGGACTCAACGACGGTCAGGTGTTTGGCGTGATTACCGGACCGACCATCTCTGATGTTGAAAACGGACTGCGCTATATTCGTGACTATGCTGAAAATAAATCCAGTGTTTACAGCGTCAACGAAGATAATACCAACCTGATTTATGCTCAGCTGGTACCGAAGATCGGTAAGTATTTTTCTAAAACCTATGGTTTGCCAATCGGTTCTTCCATCGCTTTTCTATTTGCTCCAGCTCTGGAAGGGGTTGTTGGCATTGATGAAGCCTTAACGGTTGCCGATGTAGAAGTGGTTAAATTTTTCGGCCCGCCAACCAATTCAAACTTAAGTGGTGCGATTCTGACCGGTACCCAGGCGAATTGCCGGACTGCCTGTGAAGCCTTTAAAAACGCCATTATCAGCTGTGTCGAAGAGCCGGTTGATTATTGATTTTACGATGAACGTGAAAAGAACCGTCAGCTGACGGTTCTTTTTTTTATCGGTGTGAATTTTAGTAGTAATACATCGACTGCATCATCGTTGCGATAATGGCCATCACAATGCTGGAAAAGATAATCGTGAGAACGATTCCGATGCCCATAAAGATCAGTGTAGCCCAGGCAAAGTGTTTTTTTGTGGTGCTGGTTTTGGAATCAACACTCCAAATAATCAGCATCACAATATTGACAATCGGCAGATACAAGAGTAACAGGGTCAGCAACCAGTCGCCCAGAGTCATTGGAACTTCTGTGTTTTCCGGAGCCGACTGAGCTCTTGATTGTGCCTGATATAATGATGAATTCTGTGCCGGTTCTGGTGGAGTCACGACAATACTTTCTGAGCTAATTGACTCTTCCTCGACCATACCATCCGTAATGATTTCATCGGCAACAATCTCGTAAGATACGATTTCATCATCTGACGTGTCGCCAGGAATCTCTTTTCCGGAAACATCATGAGAAATATTTTCGTTGTCAAAAACACCAGCCGTGAAGTCGTCAACCCCAGCGCTGTTTTCCTTCAACACATGACCGCAATTACCACAAACTGCATCATCAGATCCGATACCCGCGTAACATTTGGGACAATACTTTGCCATAGCACTCACATCCTTTTTATTTTATTTTAACATAAAACAGGATGATTTCAAAATGTTACTTAGGATATTACTTCAATTTTCTTGATAACCTGATCGTCATAGGGTTTGTCAGAACGATCCCGATCAACTACCACAATCGCATCAGCCGTTTCGATGCCTGAGATCACCTTGCCAAAAGCCGCATACTGACCATCTAAAAATGGCGCATCATCAACCATGATAAAAAACTGTGATCCGGCCGAATTCGGCATACCGGAGCGAGCCATTGAGATGACACCCTTGACGTGTTTTAAGTCATTAACGACACCATTACCGGAAAACTCGCCTAAAATGGTATGTCCCGGGCCGCCCATTCCGGTTCCCTGGGGACATCCGCCCTGAATCATAAAACCGGGAATCACCCGATGAAAGATTAATCCGTTATAGAACCC
>CAZEBY010000083.1:0-8988 GCA_964510565.1 uncultured Lachnospiraceae bacterium
TAATCACCGATGTAGATGTACCCCTGAAATCCACCCACAGAAGTGGAATCTTCAGCACCGATGGTATAGGTGTAGTTTTGAAAGTAAATACCGCTATAGGTTGATTCGGAAAGGGTGACAGTATCACCGTTGATCGCTTCAACAATGGCAACATGGCCGTCTGAGCTGCCGCCCCAACAGATTACGGCACCGAGTTTTGGTGTCGATCCTGAGGGATAATAACCATTGCTCTGATTATAAGCCCACCAGGAATTGGCATTACCCATGCATAAATTTGGGGTTGAGCCGAGAATTTCATAAGCTCGGCCAAAGGCATAGGCGGTGCAGTTTGGCATGCCATATCCGCCCTGGGCATAAGGATTGTTGGCAAAGAAGTAAGCATTATCCGATCCTGGTGCCGTTGTTCGGGCGGAAAACAGGTTAGGAAGTGGTGCCATTTCTTCAGCAGTTTCGACTGCCTCAGCGATTTGTGTTAAATCCACTTCGGCTTCTTCTGCCATGACAGCGGCTGGTGCCATGCCCAGACATAAAACAAAGGCAAGGCTTACACAGACACTTTTTATTAAGTTTTTTTTCATTTGACCTCCGATGTCAATAGGTGATGCATCACGATCTGAACTGTGACAAAAATGCATCGTAGATAGTTGCAATTTATATACAAATTGGCAATGCGTATAATACAATAGAGACGGTAAATTTGCAAGCATGGGGTAAAATCAATTTAAGGAATCATAGCGTGCGGGATGAAGAAATCTTTGAAAGATGTGTCTCGAAATGGCAATAAAAAGGGAATACGTTTATTGTTTTCGAAATTAAATTTAAAATGATAGCATCAAAACGCTTCGAAATGATTAATTTTTACTAAAGCTAAAATGAAATAACTTATCAATAAGTAAAAATAATTGCTAAGAATGAGTCGTGTTCGCGTTTTCTTTTTTATCTGAGTGCTATTCATTTTTACAAAAATCCAACGTAAAAAAATAAATTTTCAGAAAAGTTGCCCTTGAATGAGTCAGGTAGGGAGGATAAAAGCATCAGCGGCAATAAAAATACGAATAGGTCGACGGTTGAGAAATACGAAGAGTCTTACTTTTGCAAAAAAAAGTTCATTTGCTGCTAAAAAGTGAAAGGCGTGTTTGGCTGTAGCTGAATATGAAAAAAACGACGAGTGATTTTCAATCGTCGTTTGGAGCGGTGGATAAATCTGTTTTATCTGCGTTGATCATTTTGTTGTTGGACAGGTTTGTTTTTAGGGATATTCACGAAGTACCTCAGTAAGACCCAACTCGGACACTGGCTTACAAAAATAGTAGCCCTGAATTTTATTGCAGTGAAGTGCTTTTAATATTTCGAGTTGATCAATCGTTTCTACCCCTTCAACGACAATTTTAAGGCCGATGTTTTTGGCGATCTGAATGACGTTTTCGACAATTTTCAAAGAAAGCTCATCGGTAGCGATATCATCAATAAAGGATTTATCCAATTTGACGGTTGTGATCGGCAGAGCTTTTAAATAGGTCAGGGAGGAATAACCTGTGCCAAAATCATCCAGTGCGATGCTGATATTTTTTTCTCTGAGGAAGTTTAGTTTTTCATAGGCGATTGACATCGAATTCATCAGCATCGTTTCCGTAATCTCCAATTCCAGAAGACTGGGATCCAAGCCGGATTCTTTCAGTATTCGGGTTACCTTCTCTTCAAAATCTTCGTTTAAAAGTTGAAAGGTTGAAATGTTAACGGCAATTGAATAATTGGACTTGTGGCAACGATTATAATCATGAATAAATCGGCAGGATTCTTCAAGAATCCAGTCGCCCAGTTCGATAATGAGGTTGGATTCTTCAGCAATTTGTATAAACTCAAGTGGGGGGATAAATCCCCGTTCGGGGTGTTCCCATCGCACCAGGGCTTCAAAGCCATCATAGCGATTTGCGTCCAGGTCAAATTTTGGTTGATAGAATATTTTCAGCTGTCGGTTTTTGAGGGCCTTTTTCAGATCTTGTTGTAAAGAAGCCTTTCGCTGGATGGTTTCATTCATGGAAGGGTCGAAAATTCTGAAATTATTTTTGCCACTGGTTTTAACCTGATTCATAGCCAGTTCTGCTTTTTTAAGAAGTTTTTCAAGATTATCCTTACATCCATCGGTACAGGATATACACTTTGTTTTATTGCATAATTCGTTTCGGGAAATCCCAATGCTGACACTGGCACTGATAATGTGTTCGTCAATGGTGATGGGTTTTTCGAATTCTTTAATAATTGATTTTGCCAGTAGACTAATCTCCTCAGTTCTATGGTGTCCTACATTACAGACTGCGAACTCATCGCCGGCAATCCGATAAACTTCAAAAGAGTAGGAATCCCGGAACAGATCTTTCAAGATAGTTCCAACCTGTTGCAAAAGCACGTCACCGATGCTGTGGCCAAATAAATTGTTAATGTATTTCAGATTATCAACGTCGATATAGTACACCAGTGTTAAGGTGTTTTTATTATCATCAATTGGAGTGTTCTGATATTTTTTATAGAGCGCCGCCCGATTTGGCAAATCGGTTATGGCATCGATATAAGCAGCTGTTTCCAAATTCTTTTTACCCGTGACCAACTCGTTGACCATGTCGAACATGGTGGTTTGAAGCATTGCTACTTCATCGTATTTGGCCTCTGGCATATTGTCAAGAACCTTGTACTCGCCTTGAGAAATCGCTTTCATTGCGTCGGCAACCCATCGAATGGGGTTGGTAATATTAATCCGCAGCCAACGGTTAGAAAATACATAAAAAAATATCAACAGGACTATGCCTAAAATTATGATAGATAGAACAATTTGTTTTTGGACGGTGTAAATGGAAACGATCGACTTGCCAACAAACAAGGCGCCAACAACCTCATCTTGATCATTAATAATTGGAGTATACGCAACCAGATAGGGATCACCTAGAATCTCAGCCTTTCCCGTATAAGGGAGTTTTTGATTCAAAACTTTTTCCGCAATGGTCGGATCAAGAGTTGTGCCGATCTGAGTTTCATCATTCTTAATGATGGTGGTGGCTATTCGTGTATTCCCGGCAAAAACAGTTGCTTCCAAAGCCGCTGTGTTTTTAATATAATCCACCATATTCTGATCGGCAAGATTCATGCCCACAAGTAGTTCGCCGTTTGGGATCAGGTTTGAATCAGTTAGCGGGTAGCGACAGAATAGATGCAATCCCAGCTCGGCATCACCATCAATCCAGAAATATGGTTCAGCTGTAGAGGAAACAGTGTTTTGGGTAGCCAAGTCCAGAATCTTCTGATCAGTGAAAAGTTCCTGATAATTGTTGCCATCTGGATAAGTTACTTTGACAAACTCAAGCGCTTTGTTGTCAGCAAGACTGATATATTGATGGAGTGCCGGATTTGCAGTTGGGTCATTTTTATTCAGGAAAGAATCATTGGAATCGGCTAAGGTGTCTGTAAAAGAAAGGAGCCATTTCTCATTATCATTAATCACAATTTCTTCAAGTTCGATGATTCCTGTTGAAACCATATGAGTCATTTCGTTTTCATAAATCGAAAAAAAGATGTCAATCGCGATCGAGAAACCGATTGTGACAATCAGGAGAATAACTACGAGAATAAATAAATTGATTTTTGAGTGCAGTGTGTTTTTATTCAATATCATTTTCTCCTAGTAGGATGTTAAGTAGTGAAAGCACATAGATATTCTGATTATAATACAACCAGGATGATAAAATAATTATATCCGTTCACCTTCAAGGTTACAAACATTATTTTACGAAATATTTTGTGAAATATTCACAAACCACGCACAAAACAAAAAAATAGACTGATATGCAAAAATATTGCGTCAATCTACAAAGTGGACATGCCTTTTGTGTCGAATTCGTGTTAGGGTCTTCCCGCCAGGATAAATAAGGTGTATAATACTAAAGTTATGAATAAAACATTTTGTGGTCATTTATTAAGCATAAATAGTTGTATAACGAAAGGAAATGAATGGAAAAATTAACATCACCACGGGTCATTGATGCCTTACTAAAAAAATATGACCTTCACTTCAATAAACGATTTGGACAGAATTTTTTAATTGATGAAAATATTGTTCAAAAAATAGTAAAAGCTGGCGACGTGGGTAAAGGTGATCTGGTCCTGGAAATTGGACCGGGGATCGGCACCATGACTCAGGCCCTTTGCGACCATGCCGGTAAGGTAGTTTCTGTGGAAATTGATAAGAAGTTGATTCCCGTGCTTGCGGAAACCCTGAAAGACTGCGACAATGTGGAAATTATCCAGGGTGACATTTTAAAATGCAATGTCAAAGAAATCCTCGGCGACGATTTTGCGAAGATGCCCCTAAAAGTTGTAGCTAATCTACCCTATTATATTACCACCCCCATCATCATGGGTTTTCTGGAGTCCGATCTGCCCATCGAAAGTATGACCTTCTTAATACAAAAGGAGGTGGGGGAGCGTCTTTGCGGGGTTCCCGGCACCAAAGCTTATGGGTCACTCAGTATCGTGGCTCAATTTTATGCAGACATCACCATAGATTTTGAGGTGCCAGCCCATGTGTTTATTCCTAAACCTCAGGTTGACTCGATAGTGGTTACCTTAAAAAAGCTGGCGGTTCCTAAAATCGAGCTGGAAAACAAAGAATTGTTTTTATCGGTTGTGAAAGCCAGTTTTCTCAATCGACGAAAAACCCTGATTAATGGACTGACGATGAACACCTCATTTGACAAAGAAGTGTTGCTCGAGGTTTTGGCGGTTTGTCAGATCGCTCCGGGGATTCGCGGGGAAACCCTGACCGGATCAGATTTTGGCCGCATCGCGAATGAGCTAAACAAACGGGTAGACAAATCAGTCAAACCCATTGAAAAAGAAGGAATAATGTTTTAAGGAGAAAAAAATGATTGAATTAAAGGATGTAACCCTTAAATATTCAAGCACAAAAGGTATTTTTGACCTGAATTTTATGGTTGAAAAAGGTGAGACTTTTGGCTATGTGGGACCTAGCGATTCCGGAAAAACGACCACGATCCGGATGCTGATGGGAATGATTCGGGCCAGCCGGGGAAAAGCCACCATCGATGGCTTAAACTGTTTTTCCCGCGCCGCAACCATACAGAAAAATCTCGGCTATGTACCTGAAGATGTCGTGCTTTTTGAAAATATGCGGGTGAAAGAGTATCTCAATTTCATTACTCAGATGCGGGGGATGTTCGGGCAGAAAAACACCAAACTTCGCGATTCGCTGATTGAAAGATTTGAAGTGGAGACCCGGGGGAAAATCGAGAATATGTCGAATGGCATGAAAAAAAGGCTGGCCATCGTGACTGCCATAATGCATGATCCGAATATTCTGGTGTTGGATGAACCCACCAGCGGACTGGATCCCCTGATGCAGTCGCGGTTTCTCGATCTTATTCTGGAAGAAAAACGGCGGGGAAAAACGGTGCTGCTGTCAACGCATAAATTTGAAGAAGTGGAACGGACCTGTGATCGGGTCGGGGTTCTCAAAGAAGGTCATCTGGTTGAAAATATGGATATTGTCAGCCTCCGGGCCGAAGAAACCAAGGCCTATCTGGTTAAATTTGCGGCTCCGCCGAATCTGGAGCAAATCAAAAAATATGGTTTTGGGTATCAGCGGTTTTCACAAAACGATTATGAGATATTTTCATCCGGTGATCGGATTGACGTCTTGATGAAAGTGCTTTCCCATGAAAAAGTATTGGTCTTTAATTCAAAGAATCAGTCGCTGGAAGAAATTTTTCAGAAACATTATCACAAGGAAATTAGCCATAAAGGACATAAAAAAGAAGTGGAAAAAACAGAAGAAAAACCTTCAGAAGACATACAAAATAATCAGAAAGCAAAATTGTTCCAAAAAAAAGATAGCAACAAGAAAACCCCATCTGAACATCAGGATCAGGTCAGGGAGGTGAAAAAAGCATGAGTATTCCATTATTTCTAAAAGATCTAAAAACAAACACCTTGTTATTATTGGTTTTTGCTGCATTGATGTCGATTTATCTGGCGGTGATCATCTATATCTACGACCCGAGCGGGGTTGGGGCAATGGTGGATATGTTGTCGATCTTGCCGACGGTGCTGGTTAATGCCATGGGCTTGGCAACAATTGACAGCGGCCTGACCGGATTTATAGCCAGTCTGTTTTACGGTTTTCTGATTTACCTTTTTCCGATGGTTTACTGTATCATACTGGCTAATCGGTTGGTGGCCAAGTGGGTTTATGAAGGTTCTTTTAACAGTTTACTCTGTACCCCCAACAGTCGGATCAAAATCATAATAACCCAGGGGATTTATCTGCTGGCGTCGATTGCCGTATTATTTTCGTTGCTTTTTTTAGTCGGATATGCCATGAGTGACTATTTTTTCCCGGGTATGCTGGACGTCACAGTGTTTTTGAAACTGAACTTAGGGGCTTGTCTGATGACGATGACCATCGGGATGTTCTGTTTTTTCTTTTCCTGTCTGTTTAACAGTACCAAGCCGGCATTATTCTTTGGAGCCCTGATTCCGATCGGATTCTTTATCTTAAATACGCTCAGTAAGTTATCGGAACGAACCGCTTTTCTCGGAAAATTTTCGCTTTATAATACCTTTGATGCGATGGCAATTGTCACGGGACAGGCCAATATCAGTCTGATCATCAGTGGATTTGTTATATTTATCGGGGTTTTGTTTGTGGCGGCAGTCGGGGTATTCAGTCTGAAGCGTTTACCTGTATAAATTAGCTTTAAAGGATTGACTTTTTAAATCAAGCAGTAGTCATTCATTATAAAAAACAGCATCGTCACGGATCAGATCCGATACGATGCTGTTTTTATTTCTATTATTCGATGGTATTTCTCAGGATGCCGATTTTTTCAATTTCTGCTTCAATCTGATCCCCATGTTTGAGGAACTGGGGCGGATCGAGGGCGAAGCCGACGCCGGCGGGTGTTCCGGTGAGAATAATGTCGCCTGGCAGCAGGGTCATCCCCTGGGACAGGTCACTGATAATCGCCGGGATGTCAAAAATCATCCGACTGGTTTTGGAGTGTTGCCGGACCTCGCCGTTGACCCGACAGGTGATATCCAGATCAAAGGGAATTTTTAAATCGTTTTTGTGAAGAATTCGCGGCCCCAAAGGACAGAAGGTATCCAGAGATTTGCCCTTATACCACTGGGAATGTTTTTTCTGAAGATCCCGGGCGGTGATGTCGTTGGCAATGGTGTAGCCGAAAATGTAGTCTTCAGCTTCTTCCCTGGGAATATCGGCACCTTCTTTACCAATCACAATGGCCAGTTCCACTTCGTAGTCGATCTGCTTGGTGGCCTTGGCATGAGACAGGATCACCGTATCCGGTCCGGTAACTGCGGTGGGCAGTTTGGAAAAATAAATCGGATTTTCCGGCACATCTCCCATAGTGGGGATGTTTTTTATTTCCTGGGCATGATCGGCATAGTTTTTTCCTAAACAGAAAATATTTCTTGGCGGTTTGGGAATCGGTGCCAGTAGCTTGATTAGACTCAGATTGATTCCCAGATTCTGATGTTCGTCCATGACTTTCTTGATGTCGGCCAGCAGTTGATCGTTTGCCAGTGGGATAAAGTCGATCAGTCGTTCTGGAAATTTGAGACCCATCAGCTTACCGATCGTTGTAATCGGCAAAACCTTAGTTTCATCGGCAGTCAGAATACCACCCTCACTAAATGCGTTATATTGATAAGTTACGAAATACATAGATCCCTCCCGTTTTCTTTTTATCATACCATTTTCTGCTTCGAAATTCCAGTCAAATCATTCATCCGAAAGCAAGCATCCATCCACACCAAATATTATTTTAAGATAACGGTTTCTTTTAATCAAAGTACATTGACAATTTAGGCTAATTAAATTATGATTATCATAATTAAGTATGCAGGCTTTAGTAAGCGAGGCATAAAGGTGCAAAAGAAACGATACATTTAATGAGGAAAAATGCCTGTTAGAAAGTATGCCGCTATTTTTAGAAAGCGGCTTGTTTTTTGCCCATAATTGTGTTTATGATAGGAGGAACAGTATGTTAAAAGGAAGACATTTAATCGAACCTGGAGACTTTCAACTAAATGAAATTGAATCGATTATGCAGCTGGCTGATAATATTATTGCAGACCCCGAGGGTTATTCTTTGGTTTGCAAGGGAAAATTATTGGCCAGCCTTTTTTATGAGCCTTCCACACGGACACGGTTCAGTTTTGAAGCAGCGATGCTGCGTTTAGGTGGCGAAGTCATCGGGTTTGATGATCCCAATAATTCATCGGTATCGAAGGGCGAAAGTCTTGGCGATACGATTAGGACGATTGAGTGCTATTCGGATATTGCCGTGATCCGGCATCCCCGGGAGGGAACGGCTCGGCTGGTTTCTAAATTTGCCAGTGACATGCCGATTATTAATGCCGGCGACGGCGGCCATGAACATCCGACCCAGACCCTGACCGATCTGCTGACGATTCGGAAGTACAAGGGTGGATGTGACAACCATGTGGTCGGAGTGTGCGGGGATTTGCTTTTTGGCCGGACCATCCACTCGTTGGTTAAAACCCTGAGCCGTTTCCAGGGGATCCGCTTTGTATTTATATCACCGACGGAATTGAAAATGCCAGCCCATATTCTCAATCAACTCGATCCCCAAACGTATAAAGAAACAACCAGTCTGGATGAGGTCATTGGCGAGCTGGATATCCTCTATATGTCACGGGTTCAACGCGAGCGGTTTGTCAGCGAAGAAGAATACCTGCGATTGAAAAACTATTATATTCTGGATAAAAAGAAAATGAAGGGCGCCAAGTCCGATATGATTGTCATGCATCCCTTGCCCCGGGTCAATGAAATTGCCACTGAGGTGGATGAAGATCCCCGGGCCGTCTATTTTGCTCAGGCCAAATATGGGATGTATGTCCGGATGGCTCTGATTGCCAAACTTCTGGGAGTGGAGG
>CAZEBY010000084.1:0-8623 GCA_964510565.1 uncultured Lachnospiraceae bacterium
AAAATCCCAATCGCTGGTCGCGTCATATCAGAGATTGGTCTCTGCCAGATGTCGTATGGTTGAATCCTGAACGCTCAGAAATCCTGATGCTGGATTCACTGGAAGAAGCTTGATTTTAAAACGTTTACTGTCAAAATTTATTTTAATTAAAACTGCCAACTATCTTGACAACTACCGATAAGGCCACCGTTTTAAAACCAGATTGATTAAACTGCGCCGATAATATCGCGGCTTCATCGTTTCGCGAACAAAAAACTAGCCCCTTGACGCTTGGGCCATCATGCCCATACCGCTTAATTTGGGCGATAATATTTTTTGTGCGCTCTTCCGAGATCAGGTATTTAAAATCAGTGGTGTCATCAATCAAAACCCCCTCAACGGTTATTTCGGAGATGCCAAAATAATGGAAGGGACAGAGCATATCTTCTTGTATGGCTTCTTGCAGGCGGATTTCGTAGGCAATGTTATAATCAAAATCGGCACAGATATTATGTTCATCGGTTCTTTCTGGGGTTGCCGTCATCCCCAGTAAAAATTGCGGTTTGAAATAGTTTAAAATCTTTTGATAGGAATGAGCCCCGGCCCGATGACTTTCATCAACAATAATATAGTCAAATTCATGGGGTTTAAACGAATAGAGCCGTTCATCTTTGGAGATGGTCTGGACGGTGGAAAATAAATAGGGGCAACCGTATTGCTGGTATCCCCCGGTTAGTTTGCCACAGGTGATTTGGCCACCAAACACCCGCTCAAAACTCTCAATGGCCTGGTTTAATAGCTGCTCGCGATGGGCCAAAAACAGTAAGCGATGCGGCCGAACTTTTTTAACATCAAAAGCCGCCAGATAGGTTTTCCCGGTACCGGTTGCGGAGATCAGCAAGGCTTTATGCTCGCCATCCTGACGAATTTCTTGAATCCCCGCCAGCGCTTTGACCTGCATTTTGTTGGGCATGATCGCTTCGAGTGGCAAGGTTGCTGGTGTTAAAGCCTGATGATCAATTTGATAGCTTGATTGGTTGGTGGCGACATTTAAAAGTTTTGGCTGTTTTTCTGGCTTTGCAGCTTGTTGCTTAACTAAGTTTTGGAGATAGATTTCTTCGTACTGATCAATCCATTGGGCATTGACTGTTACGGCTGCTTGATATAACCCATCAAATTCAGCCAACGTTTCATGGATTAACGAACCCTGCTCCATCGACGATACTTTTAAGTTCCATTCTTTATTGGTCGATAAGGCGTTTTGGGTCATATTGCTGCTGCCAACGATTAGGCTATATATGTCCTTTTTCCGAAAGATATAGCCTTTGGTGTGATGATTCCCGCTGGTGACAATCCGCAGATCGATATTCTTAAAGGCCAACAGACGCCGCAGTGCTTTGGGTTGGGTAAATTCCAGATAGCGCGAGGCAATGATCCGCCCTTTTATATTTTTCTTTTCCAATTCAATTAGGGTATTTAAAAGTGAGACCACCCCACTTTCCGTAATAAAGGCCACCGAAAAAAAGAACTCGTCGCATTGACTCAGTTCACTAATTAAGCTGGTTAATACTTTTTGTCCCTTGCTAATATCATTAATCAAGAGACGGGGCCGGTATTGTTCTAATGAGATACTATTTTTATCAATTAAGCCGGAATGAATCCCAGCTTGAACCGCTTTGGTCGATTCCATATTGCCACCTTTTCTCGCGTTGCTATTTTAACATCAGTTTTTCCATAATGGGGATATCTGCTGGCGCCCAGTCCAGTTCTTTGAGGCGTTCGGCTGTCAGCCAGCAATGATGATGGTGTTCTAAGCGTTCAAAGGCTTTACTCTCGACTGGGACGATATAGCTGTGCATTTCAATTGAAAAATCGGGGTACTGGTGATTAACCGTTAAGAAAAAATCTTCCGGCTGCACCGTTACGGCCAGGGCCATTTCTTCTTGTAATTCTCGTGAAAGGGCGGCCTCGACGGTCTCCCCGGCTTCGATTTTGCCACCGGGGAATTCGTATTTATAGGAAAGGTAGGGGTAGTTGGACTCGGGGCGCTGCATGCAGAGGATTTCGTTTTTGTATGTGATGATGGCTGCTGCGACTTGGTAGTGTTTCATGGGGTTCTCCTTTGTGTAAAATTCTCTAGTTTCATTATAACCGCCCCCCGCAATTAATTTCAAGCAATTCACTGTATTCCATGCTGAGTTTGCATCACCAGTGAAAATTGACTCTACTACTGTTTTTCATGTCATAATTTGACAGTTCACGGATACGCAGTGGCGAACATTAATATACTCTGTTAATTGGTTCATTCATCTCGCCGTTCGTTTTAAATAAACTTATTTTAAATTCTTTGCACAGCTCCACATAGTATCTTTGAATCCAAATAGCAAAATGATGTATTGGAATCTTGGCCTCTTCAAAATACTCAAAGTGTTTTTGAGCTTTTTCATTTTCTTGCAAGACCATATAATAGCATGCTAATCTGATATTTCCTTCAACGACTCTTGGATACTGTTTTAGTTTCATTAGATTATTAGCGGCCAATTCAACATGCTCTGCCATCTTTTGTTTAGGTATTGTCTTAATTTTATTTTCAAAATAATTATCTGGTGCAAAACACTCATCTGCAATATTCAGGTCCATAAATATTGCTTCGATCAGCATTCCATTTTTTTGATAAATATTTTTGATATCCCTCATTGAACTATAAATACTTTCAAAGCTATATGGCCTTGTCCATTCCTTCTGGACGCTAACTTTTTCAAGCTCCATGTTGCATTTTTTAAGAACTTCGTAGTCTTTTAATTCTATAAGATAGTCATCAATTTCTCTAAACGCATCTTTTGTCATATATTCGTTGATTTGCTTATGTACTAAAGCGTATTTATAGCAATGCGGAAATTGTATTTTTCTCAAAGGAATATTAATTTCTTTCAAAGCGTAGTATTTTTCGGGCATTTTCAATTCAAAGTATTCGTCAATATTATCATATATACGTTCCATCACAAGGTCAAAGCTCATCATGTTATTGAACATCATTCTTAGTGTGCTGACATCAAATATTATTTGGTTTTTGTGAGATAGCAAAGGGCGAATTCCGTTATATCCATCAACAATTGCTTTTGAAATTTCCTTATGGTTTTCATTTTGCCTAGCAATTTCTACGCGTAGATTAAACTCTTCCTTCATATCGCTTAAGGTTTTATTTGAAATTAACAGTTCATATTCCTTGAAATACTGTGGTATCTTTTGTTTATCACCTTTAATAATGCTTGTATGAATAAGATTTTGAAATGAACAGTGTATTATCTCACGTTTTTTCTGAGTTTTCGCAATTTCATAGCTCTTTCGATAAAATGAAATAGCATCAGTAAGATTACCCTCCATTACTCGTAATCTTCCATAATTATTATAAATTTCAGCTTTCAACAGTGGTTCTTTTGTTTCAGAAGTAACGTTTAATGCCTTTTGCCAGTACTCACTAGCTGTTTCAAGTTTCATAGCATTTTCTGCTATCATGGCTTTTAGCATTAAGTAATTAGGTTCGGCTTCATCTTCAAACCTACTCAAATAGTGTATTGCCCTATTCATATCACCTAATAAATAAAGCAAAAGAGCTTTCTTTCTTAACAAATCTCTTTTTTCATCTTCAAAAAGCTTTCGTTCATCTAAAGACTGATAAACCTCGTAAGCGTCATCAAACCTTTCTAATGATTTCAAATGCTCAGCTCTTAACATTTGATATTGATAATTCTCTGCATAATCGATCAAATAAAATGGTTTCTTCTCAAATAACTCTTCATCATTCAAGCTATATCCTGTTAGCAATAAGTTTCGTAAGTCTTCCAATTTCTTTTTAGAATATAGAATTGGTTTCTTGGATGCTAAATACGCTATAAATGCGTATATCATAAGCAAAATAACAAGCGCACTAATTAATGATATTCTTGTAAAGTCTAAAATGATTTCGTTTAAAACTTGGTATATCAAAATTACGAATGTAATAAAACGCAGAAAATATCTTGGATGTCTGAGTTGCTTGATTTTAATTGCTAACCAAACCGCCAACCAAACTGCAGCTACAGCAATAAATAAATAAGGTGCAATAATACCTGAAAAATGTTCAATAATAAAATTGTATATGTCTAATAAATTCAAATTATTTCACCAGCCTTAAACACACCCTACTCAACTTCCAACATTAAACCACAAACGTTTAAGTACCCCACAATTAATATTTGAGCCAACAACAAAACCTTTAACTTTTGAATACTCTTACTCACAAATTCGTCCTCCTTCACGTTTTATTGTATATTAGCAACTTTACAGCAAAACATAATGAATTACTGTAAATAAAACCATTTATTGAAGTATACTAAAGTTAATATCGATTACTCTTTTATATTTTAATTCTTACATCCAATCACATTCAACCACGTCTCCTCACCCCGTCCAGCTCGCACATCCCCCGTCACAAACGTCTCCACCACCGCCAGCCCCGCCACCGGCTCCACCACCGCCGCCAGCCGTTTCTCATCCAAATCCGTAAAATACCGGCCGTTGCGTTCCCCTTCAAAATCCCCATATTTAAAGGAAGCGTAGAGCGTGCCGCCGGGACGTAGGGCCCGGGCGATTTTCTCAAAAACGCCGGGCAACTCGGCATAGGGCAGATGCAAAAGCGAGGCACAGGCCCAGACCCCGTCAAAGGTCTGGTCAAAGTCCAACTCGTCAAAGGTCTGGCAGAGGACCGGCTGGCCGATGTAGGCCTCCGCCAGTTTACAGCAGGCGGCCGAGCCGTCCAGGGCGGTCACCCGATACCCGGCATCCAGAAAGGCCCTGGCATCGCGGCCGGAACCGCAGCCCAGATCCAGAATATGGCCGTGATCCGGCAACCGGGCCAGAAAATGCTGGTGGAGAGCCGACAGGTCGGCATCGATGGTGCCCTGAACAAAGGCCTGGGCGGTTTCATTATAATAGTGCAGGGTTTTATTGAGTTTCTTCGTCATGCGGTGCTCCTGTTATACGGTAGTTTCGGCGGCTTGCTCCTGAATTTCCAGTTTTTCCAGCCGCTCTTTATAAAATCGCTTGGTGCGGTAATCGATGATATCTTTAAAATGTTTTACAAAGGCCGGGTTGGTCGCAAAAGCGCCCAGTTGCGGCGCCAGGCAAAAGCGCTCGCCGTCCTGATAAAAGAATTCCCCATCCGTCCGGGCCAAAAAATGAAGCGGGTTGCGCCTCGCCAGACTGACGTATTCTTTTTTGCCCCAGCTCATGGCACCGGCGGTGGCTTTATCCCGGAGCAGATCGATGCGGTTGGAGCCTTTTTCGTAGAAGGCTTTAAAACTGCGGTAGAGATCCTCGTCATCAATTTCCAGTTTGATATCGCCGTCGTTATAAAAGGCCAGCAGCACCGGCATCTTATAGGTTTTGGCCATGGCGGTATTTTCGATGGTGCAAAGAAAGCGGTGGCCAAAGCTGCCCAGCAGGTCTTTTTCAGCCGCGGTGGTCTGACCGATGGCGTCCAGAAAGCCCAGATAATCCCGAAACGGGTTGAGTTCTTTTTTGCTGCGGATCTGCCGGTACAGGGTTTCATCCAGATGGATGTAAAAATCCCGCCGCAGCGGGCGATGGCCCAGCAAGTCGGCAATCCGGAAAAACTCGTCGCCAATCCGGTCTCCTAGTTTCTTCTGGTCGGCGGCCATTTTCTTAAACAGATCAATCAGCTTAAAATCAAAATCGACCAGGCAATCCACGGGATAATCGGTTTCTCCGGGCAGGGCATAGCCCCGGCGGCCGCCGCTTTCCGGCGGGGCCGTGCCGGTCAGGAAAAAGGGCACCAGATTGGCTTTTTTATAGTTGCCGATAAAATCCAGCACCTTGACATGGGTTTTACCGCGGGACTTGCGCAGGCCCCGGCCCAGCTGCTGCAAAAAGACAACCGGCGACTGGGTGGGCCTAAGAAACAGCACCATGTCAAGCTCGGGGATATCCAGCCCCTCGTTAAACATATCGACCGAAAAAATCACCTGAAGCTCGCCGGTTTTTAATTTTTTAACGGCGCTCTCCCGGTCACAAACCAGCGCCTGCAAATCCGCCGGGGCGGTGCCGCTGATGACCGCACAACAAGCAATCCCCCGGGCCCGGAAATAGTCGGCCATATACAGGGCGTGGCGGCGGTTGATGCAGAAGCCCAGGGCCCGGCGGCTGTCATATTTGCCATAGTGTTTAAAAATCAGGTCGCCCCGGCGGTTGACACTGGCCAGCTGGGCCAGCTGAGTGCTGTCGTACTGGCCGTTTTTAAAATCGACCTGGCCGTAGTCCAGCTCGTCGTAAATGCCATAGTAGCGAAACGGCGTCAGCCAGCCGCGGTTGATCGCTTCTTTGAGGCGCACCTCATACACCACGTTGTAGTCGCACAGGGCAAAGACATCGGCATTGTCCAGCCGTTCCGGGGTGGCGGTCAGACCCAGCAGAAAGCGGGGCGTAAAATAGTCGAGGATGTTCTGATAACAGCCGGACACGGCATGATGGAATTCGTCGATGATGATGTAGTCAAAGGCATCCGGGGCAAAGTAATGGTCGCACAGATAGTCGGGATTGCCGAGGGTCTGCACCGAGGCAAAGATTATATCGGCATCGGTGTCTTTGCGGCTGCCGTCAAAGTGGCCAGCACGAAGCGCCGGCCGGACGCAGGCAAAGGTATGGGCGGCCTGGCTGAGGATTTCATCCCGATGGGCGACAAACAGAATCCGGGCATAATCCCGGGAATCAAAGGCCGCCAGAAAGGTTTTGCCAATCCCGGTGGCCGCCACAACCAGTCCCTTGTCAAGCCCCTCCCGGCGGAAATTTTTAAGGGCATAAAGGGCTTCCACCTGGGCACCGGTGGGCTGGGGAAAGGCTATCAGCGGCGCCGGGGGAATCGGTTCGACCCCGTCCACGGCATAACCGGCCCGGGGCTGGGCTACCCGGTCAGTGATATCCGGAGTTTCGTCATCCGGCGCATCAGCGGTATCAAAGGCCTCCAGCTGGTTATAGATTTTGGGCCGTACCCATTGTTTGGCATAGCGTTTCAGTTCCCGGTCATCAATGGGGATGCTGTCCTGCTCAAGCAGCGTTTCGAAGCTCTGGCGGAAACAGGCGCAGTCGTCGGGACTGGTCCGGCCATCAATCCGGTAATTCCACTCGATCCCGCTGGTCAGGGCCGAGCGGGACAGGTTGGAGGAACCGACAAAAACTTCCTCGTAATCGGGATAGGAAAAAAAATAGGCTTTGGCGTGAAAGGACTGATTGGGAACATTGTAAAAACGCAGATCAAGCCGGTCCCCCAGGGCATCTTTAAGCAGAAACAGGGCTTCGGGCTGAGTAATGTTGAGGTAATTGGCGCAGAGAATGGTCATCGGCACCCCGGCGGCGGTTGCGGCCTGAAAATCTTCAAGGAGCAGCCGGACACCGGAGGTCATTAAGAAGGATACGTTAAACTCAATCTTAACGGCCCGGCGGATGGCCTCCTTAAGCTGGGGATAAAAATGATCATCCCCCCCGGTGATACAGTTGTGGGTGACGGCGGCGCCGCCGATCTGATAGCTGCTCATACGGTCCTCTTTCTGTCTGCTGTTTCGCCGCCAGCTGCTTCCCTGTTGGGATAGTAGGGGCGCGGCTGCGGCGAATGATCTGTAAACGAATCACATCCTTTAATTATACGCTTTTCCCGGCAAATTTCAAAACTTTCTCACAAAAAAGCCGCCTTTTTTTGCAATAAATATGCCCGCTCGAATGCCTTGCTCCCGCAAATCTTGACATTTGCTAAAAAAAAGCACCAACCCGTAACGGCTGGTGCTTTTTGTGACAAGATCGTGCTGAAATAGAAATCCCGATTACCGAACATCTCGGCGGGTCTTTGCTGATTGGCTTCTTAATTTAACCCTGCTGATAAAGCTTTTTAATATCGTCGCGTCCTTCCCCAATTTCAGCCCGGGAAAAGCCGGCGTCCGTCAGGGCTTCGTCGCTGAGGGCATCAAGCCGCGCATAAAAATCGCGGGCGACCGGCAGATCGGCCGGGTCCGGTTGGGCGGCAATTTTCTCAAACAGGAGGTTCTCGGCGTCATTAAGCCGGCCTTCGCCAATCAGCGTGAGCAGCTGCAGCTGCAATAACCCGCTGGCGGAGAGATTGCCCTGTTCGTCAAAGATTTCAACGGCGGCGGCGTCTTTGTGAAACACCACATTGGCTAAAAAAGCGGATAAATCTTCAATCATCCGCATGATATAATCGTTGTTATACATTTTTTTCTTCTTTCATCGGGAGTTACCGGTAACTGCCGGGCAGCCACCCGTCTATTTGCCCTTATTATAAATGATTTCTCTTAAAATGCGATTATATTTGTTTCTCATAAACGATCAAAAACCCCCATCCGGCAGGGTGAACCGGATCGGGGTTGCGATGAAATGATGAGATTGTGCTGGCGCTAACCGGGGCTGTTGTCGCCAGGGCGGTTCTCAGCCATGCGGTTGGTCGGGCTGCAGTGCCGCAATCACGGCCCGGGCGTCGCGGTCGCAGCCAGCCGGAATCAGCAGGCAAACCCAATCGTCAAAATCCGCCTTGCCGTAACGCATCCGCTCGGTACTGTGATAGTGAAGCTTCAGGTAGTGC
>CAZEBY010000085.1:0-8224 GCA_964510565.1 uncultured Lachnospiraceae bacterium
CTGCAAAAACACTGGTTGTCAATGCCATGGTCATCATACAAAAACCTGTGATAATTCCTATGCCTCTTTTGTTCACGTTGTGCCTCCCTCACTCACCTGTATATGAATCTTCATCGAACCATACTAACTTATTGGTGATATTATACCTTATATTTACGAAGAATAGAATCAGTTTTTCAATGAAAATATCTTATCAACAGATTTCTTTGCCCTGTGTGCGTCAATTGTGGTCAAAATTCGCCATTGTGCAGAGTAGAACCGTTCCCTTGCGTTCCCCTTGTGTCCTATCGTATTACAAATGCTCGCTCTGTTTTTCCTGGCGCCACGGCATCTTTGGGAACAATACGAATCTCTATTCCCTCCAAGCGATAGCCGAATCCAGCTGTGCCAGAATCAGCACCGTCTTTGGCCCAATCCAACCAGCCAAAATTCTGGGCATGAACCCGATAATAGACGTCAAATTTTTCGGCATCGGTGCCTGTTAGATTAATTCGGATCGCTTCCAGTCGTAGACCTCTTCCAAATGTGCCGCTCGTTGCCCCATTAGCCCTTTTTTCCTGCCAGCCAATATCTTCTATATGAGTGCTATATTCAATCCCCAAATCATAGCCCTGCTTGTTGAGATAGATTTCAATCCCTTCCAACCGCAAGCTCCTACCAGACGTTCCGCTCATACCACCGTTACTCCGAGCCTCCTGCCAACCCACATTTTCGACATGGGTTCGATAAGAACAGCTATACCATTGATCCGATGGTAAAATTGTAACATAATAAGCGGTCGTTTTGCCATTAACAATAATCGTCAATAGCTGGTTTTTGACTGCCTGTGTACTATTGAATCCATTAACGTTCTCTGCCGTAATCACTTCATTTTTGGTGGTGCCATCGCTATAATTCCCAACAATTTTCAAACCACTAAGATCAAGCGCTTCACCAATTTGATAAACTGATTTTGTTGCCGGAGTAGCTATTTCAATATTTTGCAATGTGACATTCTGTCCAATTAATTCAAATGAATTTCCAAATTTTTCAGCATATTTTTGGGCCTGTGACGAATCATATCCAATGATCTTTGTTTCTTTGGGTATGGCAGGTCCGTAATAGTTTTCCTCAATCATCGTATCTGGTGAATTAAACTGAATGCTGGTCAAAGATCGACAGCGGTCAAATGCTCTGGAACCCAACCGTGTGACGTTTTTTGGTATTACAATACTCGTCAATTTTTCACAAGCTAAAAACGCCCCCTCACCGATACAGGTGACTCCTTGTGGAATTTGCTGGTCTGGTAACACATAACAATCGGAAAAAGCATAGTTGTCAATGAAAGTAACACTTTGGGGCAAATTTATACGCTCCAGTTTCCGACAATCTCCAAATGCACTATTTCCAATAAAAGTAATTCCCTCCGGAAGGGTGATGCTGGTTAAATTTCCACAGCCATTGAATGTGTGTTGTTCAATCCGCGTGACCGCTTCCGGGATATTGATGTTTGTCAAATTTTTACAGCCAGCAAAGGCATCACCGCCAATACGGCTCACGCTCTCGGGTATTCTCACCGTTGTCACACCGGTACACCAGCCAAAAGCCCCCTCACCAATCTCAGTTACACTTTCGGGTATATGGATCTCTTTTAAACTGGTACAATAATAAACAAAGTATGGACTGACACTTGTCATATGCTCTGGAATATTAATACTTTCAAGACTCTGACAATACCAGAACACATGCTCGCCAATATGGCTAACATTTTCTGGAATTGTGATATCAGTCAGACTTGAACAATCACTAAAAGCGTCACTTTCGATAACGGCGAGACTCTCAGGTAAGTCAACCGTTTTTAAGCTTGTGCAGCATTGAAATGCGTTGTAACCGATGCTGCTAACGCCTTCTGAAACAGTGACATTAGTTAATGTGGTATTTTCTTTAAAAGCACCACTCCCAATTCCTACTACAGGCTGTCCCTCAAAGGTCGTGGGAGTGACCACATTGGTACTTGAACCCGTGTACTTTAAAATTAATACCCCTCCGTCAGCCCCAATATATTCAAAGTCTGCCGCAGCGCTTACCGGGACCGATTCTGAGGTATTTTGACCTTCATCAATTCTTTCAATAGTGTCCGTATTGTTTTGAATCGTATTTCCCGGTTCTCCCATAATTACCGCTTCGGCAAAAACACCGCATGGCATTAAAATACCTAGGCTCACACTTAGTATCAAACATATCACGGACTGACTAATCCTTTTTCTCACAATAGTACTCCTCATTCCTTAATATAAATAAACTATTTTAAGAATAACCTCTTGAAAACTGAGAAAAGCCGGAAACCGGAGCCACCTGAAAATATTTTTCCAGACAGATTCTTCCAGATTTTCCAACCATCAAAGTGCACAATAACCGTCCCCTTTTGTTCTGAACATCTATGCAATGTGCAGTTTTTCCATAAGTGCTTTTTGTAATGTTTGAGAAAAATTAATGCTGTTTTTTTCAGCCATGTTATTGAGCCAATCAGGGATGGTTAAGGTCTTTTTCACAGCTTTAGCAGATCTTACATATTGAGTTAGATCACAGGCGACGAGACTTGTGAATGAATCATCTTCAGCAACGATACTTTTAATATCAGAAGCCGGATTAATCTCTTCTTCATCTTCGATTAATGATGCCAGATACAGCCCTAAAGCTTCCTGAGCTTCTTCCATCACTTCACCAATACTTTCGCCAACAGTCTGGCAACCAGGAAGATCTGGAAACTCTACCCAATAGCTACCATCTTCTTTGTGAAAAATCGCTGGATATGCACTTAACATTTTAATTACCTCCTTAGGTATTGGGGACAAGGTTATTTCAGCCCTGTCCTTTTGAGAATTGTGTTTAGTAAGCCAGTTGGGACGTCTTTTCCATGAACAGGGATGATCTCAGTTTTACCATCTTTTTTCATGACATGATGGCTCCCTTTGATCCGTTCTTCGACCCATCCATTTTTCTCAAGTAATTTGAGTAAGTCTTTGTCTTTCATTCCAACCTCCTTACACAATTATAATAACACGTACTACACGTATTTGCAACTATTTTTTCATTGATTTTCTGTTCCAATGTTGCCATACTAGGTTCCTCCAAAAAAGTATTAAAGACCATTGACTGTTTAAGCCAATGATCTTCACAATTATACGGTATTTAAGATGGGGGTTTGATTCAGCCACAACAATGCTTTTGAGGAATAGCTTTGTCAATTACTATCTAGCAAGCTTTGCTCTTTTCGAATAAAAACTCTGGGTCAAGATCCGCTTGATTGCACCATTCAATACTATCAAAACTAACACGTACGGTCTTAAATTTCTCCTCATTCTTTAACTCTTGAAAAATACCCTTATCCAAATATGGACTGACATCGAATATTCTCTTTTCACCATTTTCAAAAGTTAAGAGTAACTTATAATCATTTAAAGGTTCTACATCAATAACTGCTAAATACATTATTCGACCTCCTATTTTAATGGATCAATTTTGTATGGAAGTTCACTATTCATTGCCAGCATCCAATCTGCAAGTAGTTCTTCCTGTCTTAACTCAGCCCATGCTAAAACAAGCTTAAGCTGTTTCTTTGGCAAATTGCCTTCTTTTAATTCACAAGTTTTAATGTCAATAATGGCCTTGAATTCTCCATAATACGCATGAAAATGTGGCGGATTATGTTCTTCTGGTGCACAAAACATCCGAATGATAATTCCGTAAAACATACTAATTGTCGGCATTTTTATTGTCCTTTCACATCTCTACTATTTTTCATTTCTTTTCCGAATCGACAACACACGATCATAACTAGTAAGTTATCACAATGAAGGTGACACCTTTAAACATGTTTTTCTTTTCTTTATTTTATCACCTCAATCCTTGAATAGCAATGACATCTCAATGGAATCATCGCCTCATTCATTTGTTTCATACTGATTTCGTCCTAAAAAGTATTAAAGACCATTGACTGCTTAAGCCAATGATCTTCACAATTATAAGGTATTTAAGATGGGTGTTTGATTCAGAGAACCGATGATTGTGGGGAAATCTGGAACGATTCTCTGGGAAACCGGTGATTGTCATTTAATTTAATCCGTTTTTCCCGGCAGTTCCAACCATGGCGACATTTGTCAAAAAAGATGGGACTGGTTGGAGAATTCAAATCCTTCAGTGAGTTTAGCTGGGCAGAAACTGGCGCAACTGATTGGAAACAAACCAAAGCTGGAAACCAGAGCCACCAACCAAATCTTTTCCAGACAGATTCCTCCAGATTTTTCAGCCACTCCAAAAAATTAAAAAAGACGACCCGAGTCCCGAAGAACCCGAATCGTCTCTATTCTCTGTTTCTAAACCATCCACCTCAATAAGTTAAGTTGAATATGTTAAGTGACAGGCTTCGTTTGTTCCAGTTAAGTGACAGGGAAACCTCCGAAAAAATGCCATAAAAAAGCGCGATTTCTTAAATCATGAATGAATATTCGTTGATATGAGGCTAAATATGAGCCTAACGATTCAATATTTAAAAAAGACTTTAAAAATCCTGGTGAATTGGTCTGAGGTAGCTGCTTTTTACTCCGTATAATTCATCAAGTTTTCAAGATTTCTGATGGAGGGAATAACAAAGAAACCATCCTTACAATATTGCAGGCTAGATTGGACATGATAATATGAATTTTTGCGCCGCGGAGTCTGAGATATCGACACCGTCGCAGACCGTGATTTCTGACCATTGTAGCAAAACGCCTTTCGATTTTATAACGCTTATTGTAAGCAATGGTGAATTCTGGGGTTGAAACTCTGGCTTTATCTGTTAATACCGCATCATGCCGTAAATAAACCGTCACATGTCTGCTTTTCTGGTGGTATTTACCATTTTTCAGGCGGTAAATACATTGCTCAATGAGTGGACACTGACTGCAATCTTTAGCGTTGAATTGAAAATCTTTCATTTTGAAGTAGTCATTTTCTCGGGTGGATTCCTCGTAAAATGCGATATTACTGATGATGATACTATCTTTAAGAAAGGCTCTGTTTTCGGTTTCGCCATAAGCTTTATCGGCTGACAATTCTTTTGGTTTCAAGCCAACCTGTGTTTCGGTCTTTTGAATGAGTTCTTTTAGTTTTTTTCCGTCACCGACGTTAAATGGAGTTTGGGATGATGCCAGGATGATTTCACTCTCTTCATCGATGATTATATGATTTTTGTAGCCCTTTTTAACATTCCCAACAGATTTATGAGCAACTCGTGCATCAGGATCAACGATGCTCACGATCTTATCCTTTTTGTTATTGGTATATTGCTCCAGCACGTCATAGCACAGTCCAAATGCGTCCAGGTATTTCTGGTTATCTTGCAACTCCGTTCGATGCATTTTTTGACAATTTCAGTGAAAAAGGCTTCAAAATGCTCTTCTTTCAAACGCTGAACGCGAAAGAAACTGAGTGTAGTGTCATCGGGAACAGTGTCGTTGATGCCCAGGTTTAAAAACCATCGGAACACAATATCTGTTTGTATTCGTTTTATTACGGCTACATCGGAAAGTCGATACAAGTATTCCAGAAGAAAAATCTTTACCAGCATGACCGGGTCTATGGATGCCCGACCAATCGGGCTGTATTGTCCTTTTACCAGGTCATAAATGAATGAAAAATCGATGATTGAGTCTATTTTAACCAGCAGATGATCCTTGGGTACCAACTTCTCAAATATGATATGATCAAACATATCTAATTGCGGTCTGTTTTTCTTTAACATGGACTGCCCCCCTTGTATCAACGTTTTATATGATTTTGATACCCATTATTGGCTATTTTAGTTGCTATTCTGGGGTCGGTTATTAATAGTGCATGAGATTAGAATTAGAGCGAGCATATTTATTCACGTTATTGTGTAAATTTACGGGTGCCTTCGTTTTTCGGAGGTTTCACAGGCACCGTATACTCCGTGACAGGCACCGTATACTCCGTGTATTTAAGATGGGGGTTTGATTCAGAATCTCACTGAATCTACTTATCGCATGGGTTTTTGCCTGAATGTGCTGCCTTTTTTAAATGTTCTCAAGTGAATGTTTCGGGGGTGCTTTTCTTCAATTGGCACAATGGCCAGGGTTTTGCCAAGTGGTCTTAGTATTTTTAAAATAGTCATCAATTGAGGATCAGTGGTACCTTTTTCCATTCGGGCAATTACTGGTTGCTTAACACCACTTGCTTCTTCCAACTGCTTTTGAGTGATTCCCTGATCATTTCTGGCACGAATTAATTCGCTTATTAGTGCTACTCTCAAATCAGATTCCATTATTTCTTCCGGGGTGAATGTTCTTTTCTCAAATTCATCCCAGCTTGATCCAATGGGACTTACTTTTGTCTTACTCATTTTCGATGCTCCTTTCAATAAAATCTTTCATATTCCGTTTCGCTTGTTCAATTTCTCTTTTAGGTGTTTTCTGTGTCTTCTTCATGAAATAATGTAGGAGAATAAAACGGTTGCCATCGCATCCAACAAATAAGATCCTATCTCTTAACGGTCTTAATTCCCAAATTTCACCCTCTATGTGTTTGACATAAGGCTCACCAGCTCTTGTTCCATGTTCTTTTAGTATCTTCATGTAGTCTCTGATTTTATTCAGTTTAATCCGGCTATCTTTGTCATTTTTGCTTGCTAATTCTTCTAAATACTGCAACACTGGCTCTTTACCATTTTGGTCACAATAAAATTCTATTTTGTACATACACGTTTATAACCTTTCAATTATGACTTAATTATAACTCTTAAGTTATAACATTGCAACATATTTTGGTTATTTCTATTTTTCGACACATCCATCAAAGTAATAAGGTATTTAAAATGGGGGTGTTTAATTCCGGGAACCGATGATTGCAGGGAAATCTGGAACGGTTTTCTGAGTTGGAAACCAGAGCTACTAGCCAAATCTTTTACGGATTGGTTCCCCTATATTTTCCAGCCACTTCAAAAACTTAAAAAGACGACATGAGCCCCGAAGAACCCGAATCGTCTCTATTCTCTGTTTCTCAACCATCTAACTCAACAAGTGACAGGCACCGTTTGATTTGAAAAATAGCGTATTTCCAACCGATTGTGGTACTTTTGGCCGATGATGCTGAAATCCTGACGATGTTGTTCCAGGATACCAGCCCATCCATCTTTTTTCTTCCTAAAAACCCGTCAGTCGTGACACACCCGAAAGCGGATTGTCGGGGTGGACGGTACTGACGGCAAATACGGGAGAAAATTTTTGGAGATCATTGAGGTCAGTGATTAGTCAACAGTTGCTTCAACCACAGACCACAGAATCTTTCCCCTCAGCTACTCTCTTTTTCAAATCAGAGTGGCAGATATTTCCTCACATCATCAAGACTGCTGAAATCATCAATTTCGTAATTCAACACTTTCAAGGTGTTCAGATCAAGGGTATTGATTTTCTCCCGATACTGTGACGGGATGATCCCAATTTTTTTGGTCAGCCGATTGATTGCAAAAGCAATAGCCATTTCACTTTTGCCTTTTTCAATACCTTCTTTAAAACCTTCTTGTCTTAAAACTTCAGCCAACCGTCCTTCGAACTTTCTTCGAACCACATCTTTTAATTCATCAATCACAAATGAAGAAAGTACCAATCGATGGTCTTTGAGAATGGCAGAAAGCATTTCATTCATGATCTTACTTCTGAAAATGATCGAAGATATGAGCACATTGGTGTCAAGCATGATTCTCATGGTTTAAGAACCTTCTTTTCGTCTGCCCGTTCTTTTCTCACTTCCTTCACCAGATTGATAACATCTTCTTCTGTTTTCAGATTAAGTCGTTCCGCTTCTCCCTGGAAAGCATTCTGAACCTGTTCGAGTGCCAGCATAGCTGAATTGGCAATCACCATATAGCCATCTTTCTCGATGAACACTACTTTGTCACCTTCCTTAAGATTCAATTTCTTTCGAATGTTAATTGGGATGGTCACTTGTCCTTTTGACATCACTTTTGCTAAATCCATTTTCGCACCTCCTCAAACCCTACTTTTCCTACTTTCAATATAGCATCATCACTGTCTTTTTGCAAGAGCAATTGAAATCAGCCATCATTAAGAATTGATGTAATCTTAAACCTTCCAATTCCATTTCCATCTTTGTTTTATTTTTAGCGAACCCAAAAATTCTCACTTATTGTTCTTTTATCGCGTTTTCGATTATTCGTTTCCCGATT
>CAZEBY010000086.1:0-8116 GCA_964510565.1 uncultured Lachnospiraceae bacterium
TTATTTTTCGGATCATCTTTTTTTCCTCCTTGAAATATCATGTATTGATTTCTTGGACTAATCATAATATAATCTACCCAAAACTACCGTTGCATATGCAACGCAGAGGAAAATTATGAATAAAAATTTAGAAGTCTTAAGAAAAGTAAAATTATTTGATGGGATTGACGCAAATCTTGAAGCCATGCTGCAATGTCTCGGCGGCGAGGTAAAAACCTATGACCGCGGCGAAATCATCCTGCTGACCGGCCAGCCAGTCACCGCTGTCGGGGTGGTGTTATCCGGCGAAGTCCAGGTTATTCAGGAGGATTATTACGGCAACCGTTCAATTCTAACCGAGTTAAACCCCAGCCATATTTTTGGCGAAGCCTTTGCCAGTGCCGGCGTTAAGGAAAGCCCGGTAACGGTACTGGCGAAAACCAATACGACCGTCATGTTTCTGGGCATCGAGCGGATTATCAACACCTGCCCCAACTCCTGTGTTTTTCACAATCACCTGATCGAAAACCTGTTAAAAATTCTGGCCCGGAAGAATATTCTGCTCAGCAATAAAAATCAGTTGTTATCCCAGCGGACGATTCAGGATAAAGTGCTTTCCTATTTATCGCTGCAGGCTGAAAAAAAAGGCAACCTCGCGTTTGAGATTCCCTTTAGCCGCAATGAGCTGGCCGATTTTCTCTGTGTCGATCGCAGTGCCCTGTCCCGGGTTCTTTCCAAACTTCAAAAAGAAGGACTGATCGAATACGACCATAATTATTTCAAACTGCTATAACAAACTATTTCACTGATTTAACCGCTTACACCGGACTGACACGACTTTCTTTTGTCAGATTGTTTTCAATATCCTGGTATAGTGTTCGCGAAACCACAATTGAATCGCCCCGGTCATAAAGCCGATCCAGATAATCGAGATAGGCGCCGGGGGTGATGATGCCATTGACCTTGATCAGGTCAATCCCGGTTTTACCGACAATGGTATCGACCAGCTTAACACAATTGGTTCCCAGGGCATAATAGGTTTTAAATTCATTGCCCTGTTTGAATTTATAAAAACTTGCTTTGGCATCATTATAAAGCTGACTGGAAACATCGGAAAAATCTCTCGGCTCGCCTGCTATTTCGCCTTTATCCGCCTGCTCCGCTTTGGGTTCCCATGGAGATGTTTGTGAAAGCAATTTGTCCAGTTGTTCCTGAACCCCGCTTTTTTGTTCTGACGTCAATGAGAGACCGTACCCCATCAGGATTTTCTTTTCCACTTTCAGGGCCTGTTTAACGTGTTCGACCTTGGGCAATTGCACCAGCACCCCATCAGCCAGAAAGCCGCCCAGCTTCCAGGTGGAATCATCATAATTGCCATAGCTGAAAACATTCTCCCCGATGGCGGTATCGACATGGCCCATTCCCGGAATCAGCCCTTCACTGGTATGGATAAATATTTCCATATCGGTGGTTCGTTCAATGCTGTGATCTTCCAGAAGCAACAGCGTATCCGGCTCTTCTTCCACCAGTTGATTGACCTTTTTTAACATCCGCATCGGCAAAAAAGCCGCAAATACCAACGGCAGGGTGACCCGAATGTGCTTTTTGGCTTTTTGAGCCCCGGTATTGTGTTTCATCAAACTGACCAGCGCATCACCAAAGATATTAAAGGCAAAAAAGATCAGATAGATTCCAAAAATAATCCCAAAGATCCGGCCGGTGGTGGCAAAAAAAGCCATGTCTATACCCAGCCCGATATAAACCAGGGCCACCAGCAGGGTTCCGCCCCAAGGCGCGCCATCGCTCTTAAGTTTCAAACTGCTAATTAAAACAAAACAACCGATGATGATCCCCAGCATACCAATCGCGAAACTAAACGGCACTTTCAAAAATTGCGGGTTGGCGTAGGTAAAAATGCCCCCGAACAGGCACAATAACCCGATTCCCAACTCCTTTAACTTGCTTTCATCTTTTTTTAAAAAAATGGCTGACAAGTACATCATTCCAACGACGACTAACATAATCGATATGCCGGTGATAATAATATCCCAGGCCAATTTCACGTCCAAAAGCATAATCATGCCGCCAATAAATACGGCAATGGATATCAATAACCAGACAACCGGTGCGGTGTTTTTGAATGCTGACATAAAAAGCCCTCCTTTGGTTTTTAATCATTTTATCAGAATTCTTCATAGTCGACAATCGTATTATTTAGTTCAATATCAACAAAAAAAACTCTGGTTCAACATGCAAACCAGAGCTTTTCTTTTTTACGTTAAAGGGATTACGACTTTCTGATTTTGATAGGATTCCACAACCACCGGCACCTGATAGACTGCGCCGATGTTTTCGGAGGTCATGATGTCCAAACCACCGTAACAGAAAATTTCACTGTCCTTTAAGAAGAGAAACCGGTCACAGTATCGCAGCGCCAGATTTAAATCGTGAATGACAATGACGACGGCGATCTCTTTTTCTTTGGTAATGTTCTGAATCAGTTTTAGTACCTCCAGCTGGTTCTTAAGATCCAGGCAGCTGGTGGGTTCATCAAGCAGCAGTACCTTCGGCTCCTGGGCCAGAGCCCGGGCAATCATCACCTTTTGCAGTTCACCGCCGCTTAACTCATCAATATAACGCAGTGAAAATTGTTCCAGTCCCATGCTTTCAATGATCTTTTCAACGATTTCGTAATCTTCTTTTTTTGGTGCCAATTTAATATAGGGTTTGCGACCTAATAAAATAGCATCATAGGCCGTAATTTGACTCCCTTCACTTTTCTGGGCAACATAGGCAGTATTTTTGGCAATGTCCAGGCGGGTCATCCTGAGGATATCGACCTCATTGACGACGACCCGGCCTTTTTGAGGTGCGATAATCTTATTCAGACACTTTAGCATGGTGCTTTTGCCCGCCCCGTTATTGCCTAAAATCGCCACGCATTCGCCATTAGCAACATCAAATTCAATGCGATCCAGAATTTTGCGGTTGGATCGATAACCAAATTCCAAAGCATCAATTTTCAGCATTGTGACTCACTCCTTTAAATATCAGATATAAGAATAGCGGAGCCCCCAGGAATGAGGTAATGGCTCCGATGGGCAGAATGACCGGTGAAATAATTAACCGGGCAAAGGTATCGCTAATCAATAGCATCAGCGCCCCCATCAGGGCTGATGCCGGCAGCAGATAACGGTAATCATTGCCGACAAAGCGCCGCATGATATGGGGAGCAATCAGACCAATAAAGTTGATGATCCCCACAAAGGATACAATCGTCGCTGCCGTCAATGAAGCTACCGTCATCCCGATCAGGCGCACCCGGGAGACATTAACCCCCAGGCCAGTGGCGGTATGTTCGCCGCATTCCAGGGCGTTGTAGTTCCAGCGGTTAAACATGAAATAAATCAGCGCCCCAGCTGTCACCATTGCCGCCACCTGGATATTTTGCATACTGGCCCGGCCCAGATCGCCAAAAGTCCAGAACACAATCGCCGCCATCTGAACATCTGAGGAAAAGTACTGCAGTAGCGCCGTAGCGCCAGCAAACAAGGAACTGAGAGCGACCCCGGCCAGAATCATGGTTTCCGGTGATGCCTTACGGGCTTTGGATAAACCCAAAATCACAAAGGTGACAAACATCGAGGCGATAAAAGCGCAGATGCTGGTCAGATAGGGGTTATTGACGGTCACCGCATCTGCGGTGTTCCCCATGACGGTGCCCCCACCCAGGAAGGTTATGGCAATCGCGGCCCCGAATGATGCCCCCTGGGAGATCCCCAGGGTGGATGCTGATGCCAGCGGATTTTTTAAGATACTCTGCATGACACAGCCAGCCGCCGCTAAGCCAATTCCGCCGACGATGGCCATTAGAATTCGCGGTAGGCGGATATTGACGGTAACCAATACATTTTTGGCGGCACCCAATCCGAATAAAGCCTTTAACACTTCGGTAACCGGAATATCAGCCGAACCGGCGGTGATCGCAAAAAGTGCGGTTAGAAATGTCAGTATCACCAGAATCACGATCGTCAGAATCTTACGGTAGATGTATTGATCATAGTTGACGCCGCAGGCTGTCTTTTTTTGATTAACCATTATTTTCCAATTGTCAGTGGACCAAAGCCCTGTCCCGCTGCCGTATATTTAGCATATAATTTTTCGCCCAGCAGAAACTCAAAAATTTCATCGGCTTTCTTTTCAATATTGACATCTTTAAATTTATCGGGATAAATAATGGTACCGGCATAATAGGCATCGGCCAGGGCAATTTCGACATTGGTGTAGTTATTATTATATGCCAATTGGGTGTAAACCTTGTTATTCTGAACCGCCTGCAAGGAATTAAAGAAATCCGGGTTCTGGGTGTATTGTTCGTTGACCAGATCCATATTTTCCGGATTCAGGAAAATGATCTCCGGATTCCAGGCCAGAACCTGTTCAAGGTCAATGGAGAAGGCCGATTTTTGACCGGTTTGGTCGACCACGTTATTGGCATTGATGGCCACAAAGGGTCCATAATTCCCACTGGTTCCGTCAAAGCCGTGTTTGCCTTTGAAATTCAGAGCGCCATTATAAACACTGGGTCGACTGGCTTCAGGTATGTCTTTGGTGCGGTCATTGAGATCTTTTTGTGCCTTATCCATATACTCATTGACTTCCTTAGCCCGCTCTTCTTTGCCCAATACCTGACCAATCAGATCTATAGACCCACTCATTTTTCCATCAAACAAGCCGGGGCTGGCTACTGCCACCACCGGAATACCGGTTTTTGCCTGCAACTCATCAGCCTGGGTATAATCCGACACGACAAAAATGACATCGGGTGCCAACTTAACGATTTCTTCGTCAAAAGGAACAATACCACCGGAACCACCCTGCCCAATTTGCGTTAAACTGGCAAAATTTGGATTAACCAGCGTATAAGGACGGGTTAACACCTGAACATTGTCCATATCTGTTCCACCTTTAACCAGATCAACGGCATCCATGTAGGTTAACAGCCGCATCACCCCAAGGGAACCAACACTGTCAATTTCGGCTGGCACTTCCACCTGACGGCCGAGGCTGTCGGTTACTACCTTTGTGGTGGCCTCTGCTTCTTTACTTTCGGTACCATCTGCTTTTGCATTGCTGCAGGCCGCAAAAGATACCATCATCACTAAACTTAACAAAACTACCCATATTTTTTTCATTACTTTTCTCCTCTTTCAACTCACTGAATTTTCCATTCAAAAATTAATTAAAAACCTCGAGTATAGGGATTCGAGCAATCAACACAGACTTTCTTACCGTTTTCCAGTCGGATCATATGCTCAGCCGTTTTTTCGCCGCATTCCTCGCAGATCACACTTTGAAAAATCCGGGCCCGTTCCGGCAGCTCATAATCCGGGGTTTTAAAATCAAAGATCTTGCTGGCGTCGGGCTCATTTAAAATAAAGGCTTCCATTTCATCCCGTTCCATTTCCGGCAAAGCTTTTAAAACCAGACGGATTTTTTCGCCACTGTTGCGATTAAAAAAAGTAAAAGCCTGTTTCCCCCGATTTCTAAACAACAGATTGCCTTTTCCCACGCTGCAGCCTAAAATAACCTGAACCCCATCAACCCCGCAGGCATCGTTTTCAGTGATACACACCACATCCTCGTCTTCTGAAAAAGAGATGTTAAGTGCCTTAATCGCTTCCTGTGAAGCTCTGACGCCAATGGCCAACCCCGGACAATGATGTCCGTGAAACGCTACTGATTTTTCCCATAATTCCTGATTCATTTTTCTTTTCTCCTTAAATTTTCAAAAAATAAAAGACCCACATAAGTGAGTCTTCAGACACATAATTATTGTTTCAATTTTTAACTTGGACTAATAAATCTAAAAAACCAACACACCCTCTGGACAGTTAAAGCATTTTTCTCTAACGCACATTTTGCTTCAGCAAAACATCTTGTATATACGGGTGATGGTTGATTGTTAGTTTAACATAAGAACATCCAGCAGTCAACACTCAATTCACTGCCGGATGTATCTTTTAACTCACATATCGATCTAAGTGATTCCGATATGTAATTAAATCCATAAGCTGATTACTAATATATCAGACTGTTTCGCCAGAAACCAATTCTCCCATATGATCCAGCCAGTTATTATCAAACAATTCAATCAACCCTTTATCACAGGCGCCAGCTAGTGATGAATCAATCGGCATTTTTGCGACAACCTCGATGCCATATTGTTTGGCGACGTCTTCAATGCGGCTTTCGCCAAATAAATAATGCTTTTTATCACAATCCGGACATTCAAAATAAGACATGTTTTCCACCAGACCGATAACCGGAATGTTCATCATCTTGGCCATATTAACAGCTTTAGCAACAATCATCGAAACCAGCTCCTGGGGTGAGGTGACAATAATAATCCCGTCTACTGGCAGCGATTGAAAAACGGTTAATGGCACATCGCCGGTTCCCGGTGGCATATCGACAAACATATAATCGACATCACCCCAGATCACATCGGTCCAGAACTGCTTAACGGTGTTGGCAATAATTGGGCCGCGCCAAACTACCGGATCGGTATCATTTTCCAGCAACAGATTTATCGACATGATTTCAATCCCAGTTTTGCTGGAAATCGGAAATAATCCCAGTTCTGAAGGCATCGCTTTTTCATTGATACCAAAGGCTTTGGGAATGGACGGTCCGGTGATATCGGCATCAAGAATGGCGGTGTTGTAACCTTTTCGCTTCATACTGACCGCCATCAAGGAGGTGACCATCGATTTACCAACACCACCCTTGCCACTGACGACACCAATAACTTTTTTAATCTTGCTTAGTTCATGAGGCTGCTCGGAAAAATCAACTTTTCGATCGGCACATTCTTCGCCGCAAGTCCCACAGGATTGACTACACTCTTCACTCATAAAAATTCTCCTCTTTCAATTGTTTGCTTGATTTTAAATCTGCGTTTGATCGCAACGGCCATTGCCTTGACGTTTGCGGCAGCGACTGCAGCCGTAGGTTTCCTGGCCTTCTTCGCACAGCTTGTAATGTCCGCCTTCGATCTTTAAGACATTGCCGTTCACCAACGCATCAGCCATTTTTTTGCGGGCATCGTTATAAATTTTTTGAACCGTTGTTCGTGCCACATGCATACTTTCGGCACATTCTTCCTGAAGCAGCCCTTCCAGATCAATCAGGCGAATGGTTTCGTATTCCTCAACCGACATGGTAATGATGCCCTCTTCTGTATTTTTGGCGTTAAGGGGTCCAAATAAATCCGTTTCCGGCAGACAACAGACTTTTTTCCATTTTACAGGTCTGGGCATCGCTTAATACTCCTTTTCGAAATTGCTTTTATCAGGATTTAGTGCTGACATTCATGACCCGCTTCGTGGGCATGACACATTTCGCCAGAATCAATTACGGATCCAGCCAACCAGCTCAATGCCACTTCTTTGACATCCCCGGAACAACCCCGGACTACTTCAATACCGGCTCGACTCAAGACATTGACTGCCCCTTCACCCATATTGCCGGCAAGCAACAAACTGACTCCCATTTCGCCCAGAGTGGTAGCAATATTGGATTTGCAGCCGCAACCTTGTGGTGAAGCAATGATCTCCTGATTTAAAATCTCTTTGCTGCTGTCATCAATGGTAAACACCGTATAATACTCACAGTGACCAAAATGGCCATCAATATAATTCTCACGAGTTGGTAATGCAATTTTCATAATCTTCCTCCAAATTATCGTTACTGATTGATTCGCATTGTTACTGACATATGCGATTAACAAAAACATTATAATACATTAACAGCATATGTCAATAACGATCTAAATTTGACCGATACTTTTTAAGGCATTTAAATAAAATGATGCACTGCGAATCAATCCAGCTTTTATTATTTGGAGATACTGAAAATTAAACTGACCTTAATTATTGACCGCACTCGTCATGATGCTGATGCTCATGACAGACAGAGCCGGTAGATTTCAATTCTCCCAACAGATAACGATCAACCAGATCTTCTGCTTTTCCCTGGGCACCGGTGATGACTTCAATGTTTTTTTCATTGAAGATATCTACTGCCCCGCCGCCCATGCCGCCGGAAATAATGACATTGACGCCCTGATCATTTA
>CAZEBY010000087.1:0-7778 GCA_964510565.1 uncultured Lachnospiraceae bacterium
TGGCAGTTAACAAAATAATTGGCAGGTGATGATTCTGAGTCTTGATATATTTAAGCACATCATAACCAGAGACCTCTGGCAACATAACATCAAGTAGCACCAGATCAAAGCCGGGATTCTGATGATAGGCTTCGATTCCTTCCCGCCCGGTAAACGCCTTAACCGTCTCAAAACCCGCGTGCTTAAGCTGCAGCTCGATAATCCGGGATATTTTCTTATCATCTTCAATAATAAGTATCTCTTTCATAGGACCTCCATAACCAATCAATAAATAGTAAGATAAAAGCAGTACCGAACCAACCAACAATTGGTTGGTACGGTAAGTATCGATTATTTAAAAATAATATCATAGTTTTCTTGTTTTATATAGCTTTAAGATTTAGGTTCTATAATTAAAATGTTAGCTTATATTCAAAATTCAAAAGGTGGAAGGAGTCGCTTTATGCGTATATTATTTGTAGAAGACGAAAAAAAAATAACCGATGCACTCCAGGAATTATGTAAAATACAAAACATCGATTGTGACATCGCCAACGATGGGGAGGAAGGTCTGTTATTTGCTCTAAACCCTATTTATGATGTCATCGTTTTAGATATTATGCTGCCGATCAAAAGTGGCATTGAAATCCTGCAGCAGATACGGGATCAGGGGATTAACACCCCGGTGCTGATGTTGACCGCCAAGGGGACCATTGATGATAAGGTCAAAGGGCTGGATTTGGGCGCTGATGACTACCTGATTAAACCATTTTCAGCTAAAGAACTGTTTGCCCGGATTCGGGCGCTGGGACGCCGGCCTGATCACGGCATCAAAGGGGAGACAATTGTCTTTGAGGATGTCAGTTTTAACACCAAAAAAAATATTCTGCAAACCGAGAATAAAGAATTCAAGTTATCTGTCAAAGAAGCAAAGATTCTCGAAATGTTGTTAAAACGGCCCAATCAGGTGTTCACCCGGGAACAGATTCTGGACCGGGTATGGGGGTTTGATAAAGAAGTCAATGAGAACAATATTGAAATCTATGTCCATAATCTCCGTAAAAAAATTGTCGATACCCAGGTAAAAATCGATACCATCCGAGGGGTAGGATATACGCTTGGAAAAAAATAAGTTGGAGAGATAAGGCCCATGTTTAAAGAAATCAAACGAAAGATTACCTTGTTTAACACCTTGATCCTGGTTATCTTCATGTTCATGTTCATATTTCTGTTGGGCTTTTTAGTGAATTGGAGCCTTACTCTTTCCGGGGAAATGTATTTAACAGCGGTGGCCAAAGAAATCATTTCAAATAACGGACAAACAACCACTCAACCCATTAATTCCGGGGACTCGGTTCATGACAAATTTGGATATCAATTTATCATGTGGGATAGTAGCAATGTAGTAAAATCCATGAAGGTGGAAGACCGCAATCTGATTATGCTGGGCTATGAGTTGGCGATTAAAAAAAATGAAACTCCGCAGTTCAAGCTGCTTGTTTCAGACAATGTCGAGTATCGGGTTTATACCTTACCCTATTCCAATAATTCAAACGACTATGTACTTCAGGTCTTTCAGCAGATCTCGACGGAGCGATCGATTATTGCCTATGTCATTTCATTTTTGTTCCTTATTGGCTTAGGTTCGATTGCCGTGCTGATTCCAATCTCCTATTTTTTAGCTGGAAAATCCCTTCAGCCAATCAAAGAGACCTTTGAAGATCAGAAAAAATTCATTGCCAATGCTTCCCATGAACTGCGAACCCCGCTGACGGTGATCCAAACCAATGTTGAGGTCTTGAAGCTTAAGGAAGATGAACAGATCAAGGACAATATGAAGTGGCTGAACAACATTGCCAGTGAAGGAGAAACCATGGCAAAACTCATTTCTGAGTTATTGCTGCTGGCCCAGGCCGAAAATCAGCGTCTGGCCATCGATAAAGAGGTTTTCGACATATCCTCGATGTGTCAGCAAATGGTTGAGCTAATGACTGAACTGGCCAATGAAAAGGAAATTGAGCTCAGTGAGAATATTTCACCGGGGATTCAATATCGTGGTGATGAAGAACGACTTAAACAGGCGGTGCGAATTTTAGTGGACAATGCCATTAAATATACGCCAGTTGGCGGAAAGGTGCAATTATGTCTGGTGCAGGGAAAGCGACACCTGGTGATTGAAGTTAAGGACACCGGAATCGGGCTTACTGAAGAAGAGAAAGCTAAAGTCTTCAGTCGTTTTTATCGGGTGGATGACGCCCGGAATAGAGAAACTGGTGGTGTTGGGCTGGGCTTGAACATTGCGGATTATATCGTGAAAAAACATAATGGCAAAATTAAAATTGACTCCATACCCAACAAAGGCAGTACTTTTTCGATTGTTTTACCAAAAAGCAATCAAAAGCCGGATTCAAAGAAAAATAATATTAAAGGGGACACCCTATAATAAATGATGAATAAACATAACCAGGAACAAAAGTTCAATTTCTTTGTTGGCGTTAAGATTATCCCGGATTTCCGGGATAATCTTAAAAAAGGAAGAAATTGGGCTTTTTTCGATTATAATAAAGTCAATCACTAATTAAGATGAAAAGGAAGAACATGAATATTTTACTTTACCAACCAGAAATTCCCCAAAATACCGGAAACATTGCCAGAACCTGTGCATTAACCGAGACGAATCTTCATCTGATCAAACCCCTTGGTTTTTCATTGGACGAAAAACACTTGAAACGGGCTGGTCTCGATTATTGGGAGCTTGTCAACGTCAGTGTCTATGATTCCTTTGATCAGTTTATGGAAAAGAATCCCGCGGCAAAACTGTATATTTTAACCACCAAAGCCACGAAGTTCTATCATCAAATTGAGTACGATCAAAATGCTTTTCTGATGTTCGGAAAGGAGACAGCTGGAATTCCGAACGAAATTCATGAAGCCCATCCGGATAACCGCTTTCGCATTCCGATGAGAAACCATGAAAAGGCTCGTTCACTGAACCTTTCAAATGCCGTTAACATCGTGTTATATGAAGCGCTGCGACAGCATGATTTTGTCGGTTTGATTTAGCATGAAATTTTCATGAAAATTTCATGAAAACAGCTGAAAAGAACATTACTTTACCATAACAGTGTGTTATAATAAATTCAATTGAAATTAGGATGGTACACAATGGATCAGGCAGGAAGTAAAGAAAAATTTTGGAAAACAAAGTTTTGGAAAAAATACTCAAGCTATTTGTTTTTCGTTTTTTTAATCAGTGCAACAGCGATTGTCATCGTAACACAAGTTGATCCGGAAACTTTTTTAAGAACAATTAAACGGACGAATGGTTATTTTTTGCTGATAGGGTTCGGCTGTGTTTTTGGATATTGGATATTGGAAGCCTTTATGCTGTTGAAGCTGATGCGGCGGGAAAATCCCAGTGAAAGCTTTCATTTTGCCTGGACAGTGACGATGGTCGGCCAGTATTATAATTTAATCACGCCCAGTGCCACCGGGGGTCAGCCGCTGCAGCTTTATGAAATGTCTAAAAAAAATTATGGAATTGGTTCCGGAACAGCGGTATTGGTTCAAAAATATGCATTGTATCAAGTCACGGTTACCTTTCTGGCGATTGTTGCGACGATACTCAGCATTACGACACTGCACCATAGTCTGGATGCAGCCAAATGGTTGATTGCCATTGGTTTAATCGTAAATATTGCTGGCGTAGTGCTAATCTTTATTTTGGCCTTTAACGCCAATGCCGCCAAAGCGATAATGCTCGGCTGTGTAAAGCTTTTGTTAACACTTCACATCATAAAAAATCCCGATAAGTATTTTGATAAAGTCAATCATTTTATTAAAGAATACCAGATTGCGATCGAGGCTTTAAAAAGCCATCAAATGCAGACCTTAAAATTATTTGTTGTTTCCATTGTGCAAATTCTGGTATTTTACTCAATCAACTATTGGGTGTATCGATCGTTGGGCTTAAATGAGACGGATGCAATCACGATTATTTCTCTTCAGGCGATTCTTTATGTGGCGGTAGCCTTTGTGCCGACACCGGGAGCGGCTGGGGGGGCAGAAGCAGGTTTTTTACTGCTGTTTGGACCGATTTACGGATCCGGTAACACGGCAATAGCGATGATCCTTTGGCGTTTGATCATCTTTTATTTTATCATTCTGTTTGGCGGAATTTATCTATCAATTCACTCTATTCGAGTAGGAAAAGACAAGGCCAAAGAAATTGAAGAAGAATGTGATGAACAAGTAGATAATTTATAGAAAAAAATAAGGAGATTTCAGTGAGAAGAATTGGAGTTCAGCAGATTATCGATCATGTGGCTGAAATGTGTATTCAAGCCAATACATTTTTATCAGACGATATGATGGAAGGGCTGCATCGGGCAAGGCGATCAGAAGAATCTGAAAATGGCAAAATGATTCTGGAAACCATGCTCAGTAATTTTGAAGTCGCAAAAAATAAAAATATTCCCATTTGTCAGGACACGGGCATGGTGGTGATGTTCGTCGCGTTTGGTCAGGATCTGGTTATCGAGGGGGGCAGTCTGGAAGCAGCTCTCCAAGCTGGTGTTGTCAAAGGGTATCAGGAAGGATATCTGCGAAAATCCGTGGTTGTCGATCCTTTTATCCGAACAAATACAGGCGATAATACTCCGGCGGTGATCCATTATCAGGTTGTTCCCGGTGATGGCTTAAAAATAAAACTCTTGCCAAAGGGCTTTGGCAGCGAAAATACCAGTGCTTTGAAAATGTTCAAACCGGCAGATGGTATGGCTGGAGTTAAAGAATTTGTGCTCCAGACGGTGGAGGCTGGCAGTCCCAATGCCTGTGCACCAATTGTGGTTGGTGTTGGCATTGGCGGCACTATGGAAAAGGCTGCGATCATGGCTAAAGAAGCCCTGAGTCGACCTTTGGGTGAACGCAATCCGCTGGAACATATTGAAGCTCTAGAGGACTATCTTTTAGAAGCCAGCAATGCTTTGGGAATTGGACCAATGGGACTTGGTGGAATCAACACGGTACTAGGTGTCAATGTAGAAGTTTTTCCGACTCATATCGCGGGTTTGCCGGTGGCGGTTAATATCACCTGTTATGTCAATCGGCATGTGGAAAGGGAATTATAGTATGGCTGTAATTGAGATCAAAACACCGTTAACAAAAAAGGAACGTAAAAAATTAAAAGCCGGAGATCATGTGCGGATTTCCGGAACCATTTACACAGCCCGGGATGCTGCTCACAAACGGATGATAGAAGCTCTGGAAAGGGGACAAACCTTGCCCGTTGATTTTACTGATCAGATTATTTATTATGTTGGGCCCTGCCCGGCAAAGCCGGGAGAAATAATTGGCTCAGCCGGACCGACCACAAGCGGTCGGATGGATGCTTATACACCGGAGCTGCTCGACCGCGGACTTGCCGGTATGATTGGCAAAGGCAATCGCAGCGAACGGGTCATTAATAGCATGGTCAGCAATGACGCGGTTTATTTTGCCTGTGTGGGCGGTGCCGGGGCCTTATTGCAGGACAGCATTAAATCAGTTGAAATCATGGCCTACGAGGATCTTGGAACCGAAGCGATTCGAAAGATTTACGTTGAGGATTTTCCGGCGATTGTGGTGATTGACACCAAGGGAAACAATTTATACGAAACTGAAAGAAAAAAATTTGCAAATAAGCTATGGATTTAGCGGGAGGAAAAATGAAAAAAGCACAAATGGTTATTGAAACATCGTTAAGAGCGGGTGGTACCGATCCGATTTTTAGAATCGCTGGAGAAGCGGCAAATCGAACCAAAGAGTTGGGTCCGGAAGCCGTTATTAATTCGACGATCGGAGCGCTGATGGATGATGAAGGGGAATTGGTGACATTCAATTCAGTTTATGACACTTTAAAAGGCCTGCCGAATCATCTGATTGCCGATTATTCAGGATTAGCCGGTCAGCCGGATTTTTTAGAGAAGATTACCGAAGCCTGTTTCAAAAATTGTAAACCGGAAGGCTATATCCGGGCAATCGCTACCCCTGGAGGAACCGGAGCGGTGCGCCATTCGTTTTGCAATTATACCGAGCTGGGCGATACTATTTTATTGACCGACTGGTATTGGGCCGCCTATGCTACCATTGCCGATGAAAATCACCGAAATGTTACCACCTTCCCGCTGTATAATGAAGAGGGTGGCTTTAATCTGGAAGGCTGGAAAAAAAGCATCCTGGAGTTGCTGGCGAAACAAAAACGGGTATTGACCGTTCTCAATACGCCAGCCCATAATCCCACTGGCTATACCATTTCGCTGGATGAATGGCAAGCGATCAAAACCTTTGTCACCGAAACCGCTATTGCCCAACCGGAGTCTAAAATTATTTTGCTGGTCGATCTGGCTTACATTGATTTTGCCGGAGAAGGTGATGAAGCCCGTCAGTTTATGAAAATGCTGACCGGGATGCCGCACAATATTTTAACCCTTTACGCCTTTAGCTGCTCCAAAGGCTATACCATGTATGGACTAAGAAATGGTGCGATCCTTTGTGTGGCGCCCACCGCAGAAATTGCCGATGAATTTGCCAATGCTTGTACCTATTCCAACCGCGGGAATTGGTCAAACGGTACCCGGGGAGCGATGGAAACCATTACTAAAATTTTCAGTGACAACGAACTATACAATCAGGCGATGGCTGAACAGAGCTTCTATAAAAGTATATTAAGACGCCGGGCTGCTGCTTTTGTGGAGGAAGCCAATAAAATTGGCTTAAAAATGGTGACCTACTGCGACGGTTTCTTTATCAGTATCCCTTGTGATAAACCCCAGGAAGTCAGCAGTCGTTTAATGGAAGAAAATACTTTTGTTGTGGCATTGGGAAAAGGTCTTCGTTTCGCACCTTGCGCTGTGTCAGAGGAAAAATGTCGTCGCTCACCCCAGCTGATTCTGGATGCGATCAAAGCGGTGGAAGGCCGTTAGCAATTGGCGTTAATATATAGGTGATTGCGAAGCAATCAGTAGCGTTGCGATCACCTATTGTTTATGAAATTTGAAAGGTGAAGAGATGAGAGTAAAAATCGTAGATGTTGCTAGAGAAGCAAACGTTTCCGTTGCAACAGTATCCCGAGTTGTTAATAATATTCCTTTAGTAAACGAAGAAACCAAGGAACGGGTATTGGAAGCCATCAAAAAAACTGGCTATAAACCCAATGCCATTGCCAGAAGTCTGAAGATTCAGAAAACCAATACCATGGGAATCATGATCCCGGATATTACCAATCCTTACTATACCGAGATCGTCCGGGGGGCCGAGGATGTTTGTGGCATCTATCATTATAATATTATTTTAAGTAATACCGACTTTGATCCCGAAAAAGAGAAAAAATCACTGAACGTGCTGGTGGAAAAACAATGCGATGGGATAATCTATGTGGGTAAAGATCTCAGTGAAGAAATGCAGGCCGAACTGATCGATGCGCCCAGCGAGGTGGTTTTAGGTTGTATTCCCGATGACAGTGGGGTTCTCAGTGGGGTTTTGATCAATAATGAAACAGCAGCCTATGAGTTGGCGACTGAGCTGATAAAAATGGGTCATGAAAAATTCATGCTGTTTTTTGATGAATTGGAAGAAGGCTATATTTACCAGGAAAGAAAAAAAGGTTTCATTAAAGCCTTTGAAGAAAATAACATCGAATTTGATGATAGTCGCATCTTAAGAGAAAAATTGAGTCTTTCCGGCGGTTACACGATGATGCAGGAAGCCATTAATTCCGGGGTTGATTTTACCTGTGTTTTTTGTTTTAATGACCAGACTGC
>CAZEBY010000088.1:0-4370 GCA_964510565.1 uncultured Lachnospiraceae bacterium
CGTTTTCATGCTGTTTCCCCCTCGCTTATTTTGCCAATGATTTAATTGGTTTTTTGGTATAAGGCTATTTTATATTATTTCAGAAGAATAATCTACAAAAATATTTATTATAAATCCTCTTTAATTTTTTTCATCACCTTTTTTTCAATTCGTGATACGGTCATTTGGGATTTATTGATATATTCGGCTACTTCTTTTTGAGTTTTTCCCCGAAAAAAGCGCTGTTCCACAATAATCCGCTCGACCGGATTTAGTGCTTGAATTTTTTGTTTTAAGAGATCAATATTTTCGACGTTTTCCATATTGTTGTCCATATTTCCCAACAAATCCATCAAACTGACTTCCTGACCATCCTGATTACTTTCGTATTCCATTGATAGAGATTTGGGATAATAGGCATTGCTGCTTTCCATCGCTTTGATGATGCTTTCCTCTGAGATCTCCAAATAGACAGCAATTTCTGAGATCGTTGGCGACCGCATCAGTTTGTGTTCCAGGGTTGTTCGAGTTTGGTTAATCTCCCGATTAAGATCCTGAACCTTTCTGGGGATTCGGATCAACCATTCCCGATCCCGATAATAACGTTTAATTTCTCCGATAATTGTCGGCGTCGCAAAGGTATCAAACTCATAACCACGACTGACATCAAACCGCTCCACCGCGTACATCAAGCCCAGACAGGCAACCTGAAAAATATCTTCGTTATCTCCGCTTTTATGGCCATATTTTCGCGATAAAATTTTGGGTATATAAAGATAATTCTCGATGATCAGGTCTCTTAACTCCCGATCCCGTGTTTCTTCGTATTCGGCAAATAGCTTTTTGATATCTTCTTTACTGATTTTACGTTCATACTTCATGGATCGTCGATAGGTTCTTAACCATGGTAATTGAAGTTCCAGATCCTCTCTCACTAACAATTTCCACCCTATCCATTAGTGATTTGATGATAAATAAGCCAAAGCCACCTAATTGTTTGCCATTGAGATCCGGCATCGCCACTTCCTCTGGTTCGAAACCAACGCCACGATCCGTTACCGTAAAGACTAATTTTTTATTCTCTACAACATAAGTTAAATCATAAGTTGTATCCGGGTTCTTACTATGGTTCAAGGCATTTGTGCATGCCTCGGATACGGCAACCTTGAGATCTTCCACATCGCCAATGGAAAAGCCCATATTGTTTGCTACTGAAGCAATTGTAAGACGTGCCAGGCTGACATATTCTGGTTTTGTCGGTAAAGTCAGTTTTATACTGTCCATTCTTCTTCCCCCTTCCCAATTTACCTAATTCACCGCTTGATCCACAATTTCAATTATTTTATCAACCCCGGTGAGCGCTAATAATTTCTTAATGTTCGGCCGTGGATTCATCATAATAATCTTTTGTCCCATTTCTTTGGTTTTATTTCTCATTTCAATTAAAACCCCCATCCCCGTACTGTCCATATAGGACAACTCAGAACAATCGAGAACGATCTCCGGCACCTGTGTCTTAATTTTTTCTTCAATTGTTTCTCTGAATTTTTCAATAGAATAAATATCGATTTCGCCTTTAATACTAACCATACTTGTTTTTTCCATATCAATTATGTTACTGCTGTTCATAATAATCTCCATTTCACAATTAATCTACTCGAAATGAAAGCGTCTTTTTGTAATTAACTTTCACTTCCCAAGCGGTTGCCAACTCCAGACCTGTTTGCAAATTCAAAACTAGGCCCAATGAGGTGATCACCTTCATTGGGCCTAGGGCTGTAATCCACGGCCTATACCATATCTTTTCTATTCTTTGACTGAAAAACTCCCAAACATCTCTTTAATACCGTTGCGACCTTAACAACAGGATCAATGACATCCTGTTTAATCGTATTTAGCGCTACTTCTACCTCATCGACCATCTTACTGGACTGGTTCACGATGTGCGCAGTAGATTTGGTGATATCATCAGCATTTTCCATGATGCTGCGAAGTGCCAGCCGATTATCTTCCATAAGCTTGGTGGTTGTGTCAAAGGTTGCTGCCAGACTTTTAAATAGCTTAACCAGATAAACTGTTCCGACCACAAACGCAATCCCAATTAATATAAGCGATAATTCCCACAAGCTAAAATTTAACGTTATCATTTATTGTATCCAACCCTTATGCTTCTTCTTGATCAGCAACTTCAGCTTCTTCGGTCGATTCGGCTTCTTCTTTTTCAAGGGCTTCCAATTCTTCATTTAAATCAGCAATATCCTGCTCAACTTCATCTTGGATTTCCTGAATTTTGCTTTCAATTTGATTTTTGTATTCATTGATGCGTTCAGTAAATTGTTCCTGCATGTCCTGGAATTGTTCTTTGAGATTTTCACCATATTCTACAGCCTGATCATAGGCATTTCCCAAAACTTCTTCGGTGCCTTCAGTTAATTTTTTTCGGGTTTCATCTCCTGACGCTGGCGCCAATAACACACCGAGTGTCCCGCCAATGATGGTTCCCAGAAAAAGGCCGCCAACAAAATATAATTTGTTACAACTCATTTTAATTCCTCCGTTCTTAATTGTAGTAGTTACTTTATTTTACCTCAAAATACCATGAATTAACAGTGATTTATTTAATTTTTTATTTCGTGAATACTATTCACCAAACTTATCATTGATCAGTTGTACTAATGCATCAACTGCTTCGTTTTCATCTTCGCCTTCTGCCTGAATTTCGATGGTTGTTCCTTGAGAAATTCCGCCTGCCATAATACCCATAATACTTTTTGCATTAATGGAATTTCCCGCTTTAACTACAAAAATCTTTGATTTGAATTTGCCTGCTGTTTGAACAAACATGGACGCTGGTCGAGCATGTAAACCTGTTGCATTTAAAACTGTAACTTCTTTTTTTATCATTTGTAAATCCTCCTAATAATACTTCTCTAAAAATTTATATTTAATTTTTTCATTGAATCTTGAACAAAATCCAGGATTTCTTCACTGGTTTCCATATCAAGAGCCGTTTCTGCAATATTTTTTGCATCTTCATAGCGCACACTGCGAATAATTTTTTTAATCTGGGGAATTGACAGGGCACTCATGCTGAATTCATAAAGACCCAGTCCCAACAGGAGAATCGCTGCCAAGGGATCTCCCGCCATCTCGCCACACATACCAGTAAAGAAATTGTCTTTTTTGTCAGCTGTTGCGGTAACCTGTTTAATTAAGCGTAAAATAGCCGGATTAAAAGGATCGTACAAATACGAAACTTCCTGATTCATTCGATCCACTGCCAGTGTGTACTGACAGAGATCATTGGTTCCAATACTGAAGAAATCAACCTCTTTTGAAATAATATCTGATGCAATGGCGGCCGAGGGAATTTCAATCATTACGCCTACCTTTATATCCTTGTCATAAGGTGCCTGTTCTTCATCCAATTCTTTCATACAATCCTGAAGGATCACCTTCGCCTGTCTGACTTCGGTAATTGATGAAATCATCGGAAACATGATATGCGCATGACCATAGACACTGGCTCTTAAAATTGCCCGCAGCTGAGTTTTAAATAAACCCACCTCTTTCAAGCAAAGCCGGATCGCCCGCAGCCCTAAAAACGGATTCAATTCTTCATCCATCGGCAAATAAGGCAGGGTTTTATCGCCGCCAATATCCAGGGTTCGAATAATAACCGGTCCATCGGGAAAAGCTTCCAGCACTGAACGATAGGCAGCAAACTGCTTTTCTTCATCAGGCATCACATCGCTATTCATATACAAAAATTCGGTTCGATAAAGACCGATACCCGTACCACCATTTTTCTGAACCCCCGTCACATCGTTGGGTTCTCCGATATTTCCGACTAATTCGACTTTTCGACCATCCAGGGTTACGGCATCCAAATCTTTAAGCTCTTCCAATTCCTTTAAATATGCCTGATATTTCAGTTTTTCGTTTTCATAAAGAGCTAATTGCTCACTGTCCGGATTGACACATACCTTACCTGCCAATCCATCCACAACCATCAGGTCCCCGGTTCTAACCAGCTCTGTGATGTCACCCAAACCAAGAACCGCCGGTATTTCAAGACTTCGGGCCATAATCGCTGTGTGAGAAGTTCTGCTCCCAACATTGGTTGCAAAACCCATCACTCTTTTTTTATCCATCTGGGCTGTATCCGACGGAGTCAAATCATCTGCGATAATAATCACGTCTTCATCCAATTGAGATAAATCCGCCTGGACAATTCCCAGAATATTCTGGAGTACCCGGGTTCCTACATCTTTAATATCTGCTGCCCGGGCGCTAAAATAAGGATCATCCATCTGATCAAAGATCTGATAAAAACGGTCGGTGACAGTCTTAACCGCATAGTCGGCAGCAAGGTGATTGTCATTAATTTC
>CAZEBY010000088.1:4470-7761 GCA_964510565.1 uncultured Lachnospiraceae bacterium
TTTTTAAGGTTTATATCTCATTTCTTCCTTCAAAGGCTTTAATTAACGTGATTTCATCTGTATATTCAAGATCCGCACCGATGGGGATCCCCTTGGCCAAACGTGTTACTTTTACGCCAAGCGGACTGATCAGATTCCCAAGATACATGGCTGTAGCTTCTCCTTCAACGGTCGCATTTGTTGCCATGATCACCTCTTCTATATCGTTTTGGCCAATGCGCAGCAATAGTTCCCTGGCTTTGATGTCCTGGGGTCCAATGCCGTCCAGCGGCGAAATAGCCCCATGTAAAACATGGTAGAGCCCATTATATTCACGGGTTTTCTCAATTGCAAAAATATCGCGGCTGTTCTGTACGACACAAATGGTTTTTTGATCGCGCTTTGGATTCTCACAAATATCACAGATTTCTTTATCGGTTATCGTAAAGCACTTCTGACATAATACAATTTTTGATTTTGCAGACATTAATGCCTCGGATAAGCTGGATATTTCTTCTTCAGAGAGGTTGATGATGTGAAAAGCTAACCGTTGAGCTGATTTTTCGCCGATGCCTGGTAATTTTGCTAATTCCAGAACCAATCGCTCAAGAGTTTTGGGGTAATATCCCATTGATAACCTACATTAAACCGGGAATATTCATTCCGCCGGTAATTTTTCCCATCTCGTTATTCACCATCTCTTCTGCTTTTACAAGAGCTTCATTGACCGCCGCCAGCACCAGGTCTTCGAGCATTTCGATATCATCTTCATCAATTACTTCCGGATCAATCCTGATTGATAAGATGCTCTTCTTCCCAGTCGCCACGACCTTAACGGCACCACCACCGGCAGTCGCCTCAACTTCCCTTTGTTCCAATTCATCCTGTAATTTAGCCATATCTTGTTGCATTTTCTGCATTTGTTTCATCATGCTATTCATATTTCCACCGCCCATTCCGGCCGGCAATTTTCTTTTTGCCATATTGTCCTCCAATAGTACACTATTCTTAATAACTTCACTATTATAACACTAATAGTCCATGTTTATCACTATCTTTTTAGCCAAATTTTAATTTAAGATTCGGTTTTAATTATTTTCACAGCATCATTGTTGATAATACGTAGGGTTTTTTCTACCAGATCCAACTCATTAAAATTTTCTTCTTCCAGTTTAATTGTGATTGATATCGGTTTTCCGGTCTTCTGATGAAGGACCTGTTCGAATCCCTTTATCATTTCCGGTTTATTGACAAACTGATAAAAATTCTTATTTTCAGCTGAATAGATTATTGACAGGTTTCCATCTGCTCTGAGATCCGGTTCTCCCCGTTTCAAAAACATTGCCTGACCGGAGTTCGTTTTTCCAATTTCTTCACAGAGAATTTTAAAAAAACGCATTCCATCGTGACGACTGCTGCTGGCTTTCAGTTTATTCTCTTCTAATGAGGAACCTGCTGTTTTATCTGCTCCAACCCGTTCAACCCTGTTGCTAATTTCTGATTCGACAGCTTCATGGTCAGCTAAAAAATGAGCCTCCTCTGCATCCTCAGCGGCCATTTCATTTTCATTAAAACGGTCATCAACCAAAAATGCTTCAGATTTTTCCGGCTTTTCAACTTCGATCGCCCCATTTCCCAAAAGACTTTTCGGCGTAACAGCTGGTAAAGGTTTGATTCCTTTTTTCTGTATCAAAGGTTCTGGTTTAGGGGGAGAATGTAGCATTTGATCGCCTAGACAAAGCTTTAATAAGGCCATTTCCACAATAATCCCCTGAAGGCTGCTATATTTTAGTTTATTCTTTTCATCAATCAGTTGACTGATCATTTGATACAATTGATCAAAGCTTAACCTTTCACTTAATTCTTCATATTTAATAAGATCTTCACTGGTACATAGTAAAATTTCTTTTGCCATCTCTTGAGCTGTTTTAGTAATCAGGATCCCCCGCATATATTCAATCAGCTGATCCATTAATAGGATATTATCCTTACCATGGCTGACCAGATCTCTCATAACAGTTAAAACACCGGCGCTATCGTGAGAAATAATTCTTTTCACCAAATCGTTGATCACTTGTTTATCAGCCATGCCCGTGAAATCCAACAAATCATTAAACGCAACATTTCCATTCACATCTTTGAGATCAATGATCTGATCGAGCAAACTGAGTGCATCCCGCATCGAGTTTTCGCCCCGGGTAGCAATAAAATCATAGCTTTCCTCTGACATCGTTACCAGAATATCCTGACAAATCTTTTTCATCTGTCCGATAATTTGATTCTTCGGGATTGGACGTATTTCATAGCGTTGACAACGGGATAGAATTGTCACCGGACACTTATTCGGTTCTGTGGTGGCAAGGATAAACACGGCATGCTCCGGAGGCTCTTCCAGGGTTTTTAATAACGCATTAAAGGCTTCTTTTGTCAGCATATGAACTTCATCAATGATATAAACTTTATATTTTCCAACTGTCGGCGGATATTTTATTCGTTCCCGAATTTCACGTATTTCATCAACACCACGATTGGATGCACCATCTATTTCGATGATGTCCATCACCCCAGGACGATCGATTTTCAGGCACACGTCACACTGATTACATGGGTTCCCGTCAATGCTATTGGGACAATTGATGGCTTTGGCGAATATTTTTGCCAATGAGGTTTTCCCTGTGCCTCTAATTCCAGAAAACAGGTATGCATGTCCGATTCGATTGTATTTAATTTGATTTTTGAGTATTCGAGTAATGCTTTCCTGCCCAACCACTTCGTCAAATGTTTGTGGCCGATATTTCCGATATAGTGCTAAATATGACATTTTTCCCTCTTTATCCTGTTTTTAATGGTTTTATTATATTACAATCTCGATAAAATGTATAGCCAAAACCATCTTTCTATCAAGACTGACTGAACAAAAAAGAAGCTCCTTATTATCAGAGCTTCTAAATTTATTATAACAGAAAGAATGGCAAATCTTTTTCTTTTTTTGCTTTTTGAGCCTGTTCTTTTTCTGTCAGCATTTGTTGTTTTCTTTGCGCGATTTCAGTCCGGATTTTTTTTTCTTTTGCCTTTGCCCTGTCACCGGCTGCAGCAACCAACTCTTCAAGTTCTCTGGCCTTTTTCTTGACTTCAGCTTTTGCCTGCGCTGCAATTTTGGCCAATTCTTTTTGCTTCGCTGCTTCTGCTTCTACTTTTGCCCTGGCTTCCGCTTCTACCTTTGCTTTCGCTTCTGCTTCCGCCTTTGCTTTAGCTTCTGCTTCCGCCTTTGCTTTGGCTTCTGCTTCCGCCTTCGCCTTGGCTTCTGCTTCC
>CAZEBY010000089.1:0-7607 GCA_964510565.1 uncultured Lachnospiraceae bacterium
TATGATTATAGCTTGATCGTACCACCAGCGGCACCTTGAACTTTTCGGCCATTTCCACCGAACGGGGATGTAATACCTTGGCCCCGGTACTGGCCATTTCCAAAACCTCTTCGTAGGAGATTTCATCAATTTTCGAAGCCTCTTCGACAATCCGGGGATCGGCGGTGTAGACTCCATCAACATCAGTATAGATTTCACACAGCTCCGCCTTTAATGCCGCCGCCACCGCCACTGCCGAAGTGTCGGAACCGCCCCGGCCCAGAGTGGTAATATCTTTGTTTTCATTAATGCCCTGAAAGCCGGCAACAATGACAATCTTTCCAGCGGCCAGTTCCTTTTCAATCCGATGGGTGTGAATATCATTAATCCGGGCCCGTTTATGAACATTCGATGTAACAATCCCACACTGAGCACCGGTTAAACTGACCACATCATGGCCCATGGCCTGAATCGCCATTGCCAGCAGCGATATCGAAACCTGCTCGCCGGTGGCCAGTAGCATATCCATTTCCCGGCTGGGAGGATGATCATTGATTTTTTTAGCCAGTTCAATCAAATCATCGGTAGTATCGCCCATGGCCGAGACCACCACCACTACCTTTTTTCCTTTTTCCTTGGTCTCAATAATCCGACCAGCAACACGCTTTATTCTTTCCACATTGGCGACACTGGAGCCACCATATTTCTGTACGATTAGATCTTGCATTTACCTCAGTCACTCTTTCCTTATTCATAGATCCGGGCATAAAAACATTCAGGCACCGTTTCTTTTAATTTTTCTGCCATTTTATTAAAATCATTGGCGGCAATGGCGTTTGTCACCACATAGACCTGATTATCATTAACAATGACGGTTTTTCGGGCGGCCACCGTTTCCACGGCAGTCAGCACCTGATCAAGCATTTCTTTGTCATTAAGATTTGCTCGCAAATAATATTTGCCTTTAAAAATGTCAGTGCCCATTTTATTGAGCTGACGGTTAAGCCGCAGCGGCTTCGGCAAGTTCTGTTCCCCAACAATATTGAGAATATAAAGGACATCGCCGACGACGGCATTGGCGGTGGCGTCTTTCCCGGCGCCTTTACCATAAAACTGCAACTCCCCAATAATATCCCCGGTGATGGAAATAATATTAAACTCACTGTTGACATTACTCATGATCGAGGCTTCTTTAAACAGCACCGGTTCCACGGTGGTGTAAACATTTTTTTCTTCCAAAATCGAATGTCCCAGGTATTTAACCACATAGCCCATCGATCCGATCATCTCAATATCAGCCGCCCGAATGTCGGTGATCCCCCGTTTATAAACATCTTCATCGCGGATAATGCTTTCATAGGCCATCGATGAGAGAATCGAGAGCTTCCGGGAGACATCGTACCCTTCAACATCGGCCGTCGGATCGGCTTCAGCAAAACCAATCGATTGGGCGAGGGCCAGGGTATCGCCAAAATCGGCTCCTTCTTCGGTCATTTTTGACAGGATGAAATTGGTGGTGCCGTTAAGAATCCCCTTGATTTCGGTCACCCGGTTAATCTTCATTTCTTCTTTCAAACTGCCGATGATCGGAATCCCGCCGCCGACAGACGCTTCATAGCGCAGCACTACGCCATTTTCTTCGGCTAGCGTCAATAATTCCTGAAAGTACTCGGAGATGACAGCCTTATTGGCGGTCACGACATGTTTTCCCGCCCGGAGACATTCTTTGATCATTTCATATTCAAAGTCCATGCCACCCATCAGGGCAATCACCAGGCCAATACTTTCGTCTTCCAGGATCTCACTGGGGTGGGTCACAATTTTTCCGACGGTATCGCCCAGATCCTTGGACGCATCCCGTTCCAGTACCTTGGTGATGACCGGGCTCGATTTGCGGGACTCCACATCGGTAAAATTACCAGCAAACTTACCTTTATTTAAATTGATGAGTTCATAGACTCCAGAACCAATGGTTCCAAAGCCTAAAAGTGCGATATTCAATAAAATTCACCTCGTATATGTATTTATTCTAAAAACACTTGTTTTTTCAGTGAAAACATTTTATCATATAGCTAGGGGTTATTCAATACCCCTCCGGGAAGATTTTTTGAAGATTTTTCTGGGCACACCATATTTTTTTGGAGGAACTACATGAAAAAAGGCTATAACAGCACGCGATCCAAAGACATCAACGTTACGGCATCCCAGGGCATCCTGCAGGGATTGGCTCCGGATGGTGGACTCTTCGTCCCCAACTTTATTGATCAAATCGAGCTCGACCCAAACAAATTCATCGGCAAAAATTACGGCGAAATGGCCCATGCGATCTTTTCGGCTTTTCTCGATGATTTCAGTGCCAAGCAAATTGATGATTCGATTCAAGGCGCTTATTACTCCGGTAAATTTGAAGAAAAGGAACCGGTTGCTCTAAAAAAAGTCAACAACCGCTATTTTCTGGAACTCTTTCACGGGCCCACCTGTGCCTTTAAAGATATGGCTCTGACTATTTTACCATATCTGATGGTAGAATCCATGAAAAATGTCAATAACCAGCAGAAAATAATGATCTTAACCGCCACCTCCGGGGATACCGGCAAGGCAGCGCTGGAAGGTTTTGCCAATGTTCCGGACATCAGCATTATCGTCTTCTACCCCAAGGACGGAGTCAGCACCGTTCAGGAAAAACAGATGCTCACCCAGATCGGTGCCAATACCTGTGTGGTCGGTGTCGACGGCAATTTTGACGATACCCAGAATGGCGTTAAGTTGATTCTCAATGATCCCCAACTGGCAGCGGAACTGGCCAAAGCCAATGTGATCTTTTCCTCGGCCAATTCCATTAATATCGGTCGACTGCTGCCGCAAGTGGTTTACTATTTTTACAGTTATTATGAACTGCTAAAACGAGGCGAAATCGACAGCGCTGAAAAAATAAATTTCGTCGTCCCCACCGGTAATTTCGGTAATATCCTGGCCGGTTACTACGCCTCCCTGCTAGGCTTACCGATTAATAAACTGATCTGCGCCTCCAACGCCAACAAGGTTTTAACCGACTTTTTTGAAACCGGCAATTACAACCGCAATCGGGATTTTTATAAAACCTCTTCCCCTTCCATGGATATTCTGATTTCCAGCAATCTGGAACGGCTGCTTTACGATGTCTCCGGGGCCAATCCGGATGTTGTCAGTGATCTGATGGCACAGCTAAAAAACCAGGGCGCCTATCAGGCCTCAAAAACCCTGATGGAAAAAACCGGTCTTTTCTATGCCGGTACTGCCAATGAGGCCGAAACCGCCCAGGCCATCAAAGCTATTTTTGATGACAGCCATTATCTGATGGATCCCCATACCGCCGTTGCCAACAAGGTTTATGAAGACTATCTTAGCGAAACCGGAGATGCTACCAAAACCGTGATTGTCTCCACTGCCAGTCCTTACAAGTTTGGCCGCGCGGTTTATGAGAGTATTTTCGGCGACTGTGAAGTCAACGATTATGAGCTGTTAGATATTCTGGCGGAAAAAACCGGCACCACCATTCCGCAACCATTAAAGGATCTGGACAAAAAAGCCAATCAGCATCAGGACCAATGCGATAAAGCGGCAATGTCCCAGGCTGTTCTGAATTTTTTGAAAAATCAGGTAGCAAAAAATGATTAAGGTGCAGGTTCCAGGTACCAGTGCCAATATCGGCCCGGGCTTTGATGCCTTTGGTTTGGCGCTGTCAATTTATAATACCTTCAGTTTTGAAGAAAAGCATGACGGCAAGCTGACAATCCGTGGGGTGGAGCGGAAGTACCAAAGCGATACCAACCTGGTTTACCGTTCGATGCAGAAGGTGTTTAAAAAAGTGGGCTACCGTCCCCGCGGTCTCTATATCCATACTTCCGTGGATATCCCGATCAGCCGGGGTCTGGGCAGTTCGGCCACCTGCATCGTCGGGGGACTTTTTGGCGCCAATGCCCTGATTGGATCACCCTTGAACGCAGAGGAACTGTTTGACATGGCGGTGGAACTGGAAGGCCATCCCGACAACGTTGCCCCGGCTATTTTCGGGGGCTTGGTGGTGTCGATGAACGATCACGGCAAGAACAGTTATATCAAGAGCCAGGTCCACCCCAACTATGAGTTTTACGCCCTGGTGCCGGACTTTCCCTTATCGACATCCGATGCACGCCAGGTTTTACCCAAAAAAATCAGTTTCAGCGATGCCACCCATAATCTGCCCCGGGCCACCATGACCTATCTGGCTTTGACCAATGGGTCAGCTGATATTTTAAAGCTGTGCATGAAGGACCGCCTGCACCAGCCCTATCGCAAAAAACTGATTGCCCACTACGATGTGATTACCAAAAAAGCCCGGGAGATGGGCTGCCTCAACACCTGCATCAGCGGGGCCGGGCCCACCATTCTGGCGATTAATTCAGTGGATAACCGTGGTTTTAAGCCGGATATGCAGGCCTATTTAGCCGAAAAAGCGCCCGGCTGGCAGATCATTTCGCTGGCGCCCGATCATACCGGCGTTCAGATTCTGGGAGGGTGAACCGATGATCAAAGATTATCTGATTGTTAATAAAAAAATCCTGCCGGATTATTATTCCAAGGTCGTTGAAGCCCGGATTTTAATGGAATCCTCACAGTGCAAATCGGTGAGCGATGCGGTTAAAAGGGTGGGCATCAGCCGCAGCACTTATTATAAATATAAGGATTATATTTTTACCCCTTCGGAAAACTATGGCCGGAAGTTCACCCTTTCGTTTAAACTGGATGACCAGCCCGGAATCCTATCCAATATCCTGAATATTCTTCGGGATCACCAGACCAGTATTATCACCATTCATCAGGATATTCCCATTAATCAGGCCGCCATTGTGATTGTGACCCTGGACGGCAAAGATCTGGTCTTGACTATCGATGAATTGATGGCCATACTGGAAGCACTGGACGGCGTTCACGGCGTTCATCTGATTGCCATGGAATAAAGAAAATCCCCCTCTGTTTTCAGAAGGGGATTTTTTTTATTATAAGCTCTCCGTTTAATAAAGCTCAATGGTATTCGATAAGCTGTCCTCACTGGAAAACCAGTAATAGGATCCCAAAACATCATCCATCAGCTCTTCAGCAACGCTGATGGTGTTGGCATCGGTAATGGCATAATGAAAATACTTTTCGCTGGTATTCAGGGCGGCTTCCAGATCGCTAAGAAAACGATTTACCTCGCTTTTTTTATTGAGATCATAAAGTTTATTCTCTTTGACAAAATAATTAGCGGCGGTGGCGGTGAACTCCGGGTACTCGATTAGTGTCTGATCAGGATGATGTGATTTTAAAAGTTCTGCCGTGGTAACACAGAAATAATCATAGAAAATACTCTTTTCCGGCTCAGTGTTATCCGCAATGTTAAATTCTCCCCAGGTCGCATCGAGATAATAATACTCCCCATCAACCCGGACCAGATTCCAGGCGTGAGCGCCCTGACCGATGGCCTCACCCGCCACATAGGAGCACTCGATCCCGGTGCGTTTTAACAGATATTGAATGGCCTTGGAATACCCGGCACAGACCGACGCCTTTTTCCCGAAAACACTGTAGATATTCTGATCATCCTGGAGGTCTTCCTGATAAACGGTATTTTTTATCACGTACTCGTAGGCATATTTGACCTTATCATAATCACTCATGCCATTTTTGATGCCTTTGTTGTATGCCTGAAAGGCTTTCTCAATTTCAGCCTGTCGTCTTTCTTTCTCGGCTTCATCGTAGGGATACTCGACCATCACCCGACTGACCTTCTGATTGCCTTCATCAAAATAATAAGAAAATTCCCCAGCCCAGAATATTTCCGGATAGTCATAATCGATGGCCGCCAACACGCGCTCGATTTCTTCCGTATTGACCCCACTGACTCTGACCTCAGAATCAAAATCGGTGAGCATCCGTACCACACGGATATAGGCTTGCTTTTCATTATCCTCAAGAAAGACATAACCATCAAAGGCCTGCTGATGATCGGGAATCATTTCCTGATTTTGTTGGGCTTTGGAATCCTCAAAAAATGATTCGATATCCATGTTTCCAACCAGATCTTCCAGGGCCAGGTAAGCTCCGGCAGCAACCAGCAGGATAATGAGCATCGAAATAATGATGACCGCAACTACTTTTCTTCCGTTATGATTGCTCACGTCTGTTGTCCCCCTTGTGTGGTCTATTTTATATTATTACCCTTTATTTTAAACATCTGTATTTTTTATCCAGAGATTTATTGCCAAACAGTAAATAATTTTACCACAAATTCTTGTGGACACCCTAAACTTTTATGGCATATACTTAATAAAGATAAAGAAACCTTAAGGAGGCTACCATGCCGGAGTATCTCCCAATCAACTGTACAACAGCCCTGCATGAATTGAAACGAAAAATTCCCTATGGCTGGGATTTAAATATTTTTAAGGGCTGCAGCCATGGTTGCCGCTACTGCTATGCGATGGGAACCTATGGTTTTAGCGGTCTTTGTGATTTCTCAACCCACATTTCGGTCAAGACCAATATTGTCGAAGTTCTCGAAAAACAACTCGCCTCACCAAACTGGAAACGGGAAATTGTCAATCTCGGCGGCGTTACCGACAGCTATCAACCGGCGGAAGCCCAATACCAGTTGATGCCGGAAATATTAAAGCTGCTGATTAAATATAAGACCCCGGCGATTATCTCCACCAAATCGGACCTGGTGCTCCGGGATTATGACCTGATTGATGAATTGTCCCGGATTACCTATATTAATGTGGCCGCCACGGTGACGACTTTAGATGAAACGATCCAAAAAAAAATCGAGCCCGGCGCCGTATCCGGCCGGGCCCGCTTTGCCATGCTCAAACTGTTTCGAAAAACAAATGCCTCCATCGGTCACCATCTGATGCCGATTATTCCCACTCTAACCGATGATTCCGAGACCCTGTCTGCTTTGTTTGCCGCTGGCCAGGATGCCGGGATCGATTATGTGCTGCCCGGCGCCCTGTATCTGCGGGGAGCCACCAAACCAGCGTTTTTCGACTTTATTAAAACCAGCTATCCCGAAAAATACGACACCCTCTGGACGCTGTACAAAAAAGGTGGCGCTCCCAAAGAATACAAAGATGCGCTCTTTGGCCGACTCAATCCCCTGCGTCAGGCCTTTGGCCTGTCCAACAGCTACAGCAAGCCAATTAAGGAAAAACTGAAAGTCTATCCCCCGGCAGAAGAACAGGTTTCTTTTTTAACGCCGTAATTAAATCCACCCTTAAAGGCTAATCACATGGTTTGGGATTGAATTTTTTTTAAAAAAATGTTAGACTGTAATCAAAATATGAAAAGGAGAAAAGAGGATGCGTAATTTATCTTGCTAACCAACAACTGGAAAGTGTTTTCAAAGCCTGCGGTTAAACCGCTTGTTTTGGTGCGCTTAAGCAAGAAACTTACAAGAAAAGCACTGCCTCTTTAGCACCATCAACTCCTTATCTATGGATTTTTTGTGCTGTCAATCATTGAGCCGCAGGATAATTTTCTTGCGGTTTTTTATGTGTCCAAGCTGTTAATATCAGGCTTGGCAAGAGAGGTACAATGATGTCACAAATTTCCATATCACATTTAAGCTT
>CAZEBY010000090.1:0-7279 GCA_964510565.1 uncultured Lachnospiraceae bacterium
TTTCAGTCAAATCGACTAAATATTGCGCAAATAATCAGCAGCAAATAAAAATGACAGGTTTTTGGATAAACGGTTTCATTTTGTGGAAAAATAAAATATAATGGATTCATTAGAACGGGTGCTGATAGAGTGATGTTAAGAATGGGGATAAAACATGCTTAAAGAACAATGGTTAAAATTCATGAGCAACAATTTTTATTTTAAACCCGATGATCCTCAGTTCAGACGGGTGCTGATGATCAATGTGGCGTTGCCGATTGCCATTGCGATTGCCTTTGTTTTTTCATGGGTGGCCTATACGATCCAACTTTACCCGGTGATGATCAGTAATTTTATAGCTGGGGTTGCGGCCGTTGTCACGCTGATCGATTTTCATCGACGTCATTCGATTCTCTTTGCTGCGGTGGTCATGATGGTGCTTGAAACCGTGATTCTCATCGTGCTGATCTGGTTTGTCGGCTTTGGTGACTATGTGCTGGTTTGGATTGTGATCATTCCCATAACGTCCTATTTTTTACTGGGGCGAACCGGCGGACGGGTTTTTACCATAGGCGTCACCATTATTGTGCTGTTGTTTATCCTGTTTCGTTATCCACTTTGGACGACACAGGGTTACAGCTTTGTAGGGGTGTTAAATCTGGGCTGTGCCTACCTGGCGCTGGTGCTGATGGTCAGCTATTATGAACTGACGATGCAGGAAGCCCTGAATAATCTGAAACAGAAAAATCATGAATTGGCTCGGTTGTCGGTTACCGATAAGCTGACGGGTGCCTACAATCGCATCAAGCTGGATGCCTTCCTGGGTTCTGAGATTGATCATTATCGCAAAACGGGAAAGCCATTTTCCATTATGATTGGTGACCTGGACTATTTTAAACTGATCAATGACCGGCTGGGACATCTGGTCGGCGACCAGGTGCTTAAAGAGATTGCCAGAATAATGGTCGAAACCATTCGCGAAACCGATATCTGCGGACGCTGGGGTGGTGAAGAATTTATGATCATCAGTCCCAACACGTCACTGGAAGGAGCAGTTTTCCTGGGTGAAAAGCTGCGACGCAGCATCGAACTGTATTTTATCGTCCGCGATCATCCGGTGACGATGAGCTTTGGAGTGGCGGAATTTTGTCCCGAAGACACCGTCGAAACTTTGATAAAACGGGCGGATGATGCTCTTTACCGGGCCAAAGAACTGGGTCGCAACCGGGTTGAATACTAAAAAGCATTGCAGTCACATGATTTTGTGATTGCAATGCTTTTTTATTCGATTTACTTGACCAGTTTCATCGCCCGCATGGCGTTAAGAGTGGCAATGATGGTTACGCCGACATCGCCAAAGACGGCTTCCCACATCGTGGCCATACCGAAGGTGGCCAGCACCAGCAGCACCAGCTTGACGCCCAGTGCAAAGATGATATTCTGCCAGACAATCGCCCTGGTTTGACGGGCAACCCGAATGGCGGAAACAATTTTTCCCGGTTCATCGGTCATTAATACCACGTCAGCGGCTTCGATGGCTGCATCAGAGCCGAGGGCGCCCATGGCGATACCGATATCGGCACGAGCCAGCACGGGGGCATCGTTGATGCCATCGCCAACAAAGATCAGATTCCCTTTGGTCTTTTTCTGCTTTTCCAGTTCTTCCAGCTTTTCAACCTTCTGGTGGGGGAGCAGCTCGGCATAGACGGTATCAAGACCAAGTTCAGCACCGATCGCTTTACCAATAGTTTGGTTGTCGCCGGTAAGCATGATAGTCTGGCTGATGCCCAAAGCTTTTAAATCAGCAATCGCTTTTTTGCTGTCGGCCTTGATTTCATCGGCAATCACCAGATGACCGGCATAAACGCCGTCAATGGCCAGGTGGACAACGGTGCCGGGACTGGTATCATTATTCCAGGAAATCCCTTCTTTCTCCATCAAGCGGGAATTACCGGCCAGAACCGTTTTATTGTTGACCGTTGCCCGAATCCCCAGACCGGGAATTTCTTCCTGTTGCCAGAGCTGATCGGATTCAAGCGCTTTTCCGTAGGCTTTTACAATCGACTGGGCAATCGGGTGATTGGAGAAGCTTTCAGCATGGGCGCCATAAAAGAGCAGATCTTCTTTTGAAAAGGAATTGGCGGTAAATGAATTGGTCACCGTAAAGGTGCCCTTGGTCAGGGTTCCGGTTTTATCAAAAACCACGGTGTCAACCTTGTTCAGGGCTTCCAGATAATTACCACCCTTGACCAGAATGCCGTTACGGGAAGCACCGCCAATACCGCCGAAAAAGCTTAACGGAATCGAGATTACCAGCGCACAGGGGCAGGAAACGACCAGAAAAACCAGGGCCCGATATAACCAGTCTTCAAAGCTGGCACCGGGGATCAGCAGTGGTGGTAAAACCGCCAGGGCCACTGCCGACAAGGTCACCACCGGGGTATAGTAGCGGGCAAATTTAGTGATGAAGTTTTCGGTCGGAGCTTTTTTACTGCTGGCGTTCTGGACCAGATCGAGAATTCGGGAAATGGTCGATTCGCCAAACTCTTTTAAAACTTCCACCGTCAGAACGCCGCTTCTATTGATTGATCCGGAGAGGACTTCATCGCCCGGGACCACATCCCGGGGCAGTGACTCACCTGTCAGAGTCGAGGTGTCAAGGGCGGAGTAGCCTTCGATGATCCGGCCATCCAGAGGCACCTTTTCACCGGGCTTGACGACAATGATGTCGCCCAGGCCGACTTCATCGGGGGTGACCTTCAGGAGCTCATTGCCAACCTTGAGATTGGCAAAATCCGGACGAATATCCATCAGTTCGCTGATTGATTGACGGGAGCGTTCCACCGCCAGCCGCTGAAAGGCTTCACCAACCTGATAGAAAAGCATGACCGCGACCGCTTCGGGGTATTCGCCAATGGCAAAGGCGCCAATGGTGGCGATCATCATCAGAAAATTTTCATCAAAGATCTGGCCCCGGGAAATGTTCTTCAGGGCCCGCAGCACCACGTCTCCGCCAACTAACAGATAGGCAAGAAGAAACAGTAGCAGTTCGGCGGTGGGATTTAAATTAAACAGCAGCCCACCGGAAAAAAAAGCAGCTCCGGCAACCATCGCAAAGCGGCGGATCTGTTTTCGCAGCCGATCGGCTTTTTCTTCTGCCGGTTTTTCGGTGGTGTGAGAGATGGTAATGTCCGGCTCGGTGTCAAGGGCAATTTTTGAAGCCTTTCGGATTAGCGCTGGCAATTGGCGCCGATCCTCGGCTTCAATGGTCAGCTTCTGGGAAACAAAATCGAGGCTGGCCTGTTTGACACCAGGGAGCTGATTGACCTGGGCTTCAATTTTGCGGCCGCATTCGCCGCAACACAAACCCAGTAGATAAATATTTTTTTGACCGGGCAGCTGGATTTCCCGCTCATTCATGACGACGTCGGAATCGTGTCGTTTGATGATGGCATCGGCCTGGGCCACCAGGCTATTGGCCAGCTCGGGACTGGCCACTTCCAAGGTCAGGGTTTTCGAAACGAAATCAACAGCGGCGCAGGAAATGCCGTCGAGCTTATTGATATCCCGTTCGATTTTAGCGGCACAACTGCCGCAGCAGAGGCCATCGAGTATAAATTCTTTTCGGATTGCAGTATCCATAATTGTCACCGCTGTTTAACCTTTCGTTTTGAATTAGAGTGGTGTTACGATAATGGCGTCCTCGTGGGACTGGGCAATGTCGGTTACCGGTTTGATCAGATCGTCAGCACTCAGCTCGGATTCAATAACCAGAATGCCGGTATCGGCAGCCACTTCAACCGATGAAACACCAGTAAGAAGCGCGATGTCTTTTTGAATTTTGGCGGCACATTTGCCGCAGCAGAGATTTTCCAGTTGAAATTTTGTAATAGCCATTTGAAGGCTCCTTTCGTGGGTGGAATGATTGAACGATTGAAGAGCTATTCAACTATAAAGACAAAAGAGAAGCTGCCATGATCAGACAGCAAATTTATGATCGCGTCATTCCGTAATGTGGGCCAGCCCCTGATCAAAAATGGTAATAACGTGGTTGTCGGCCAGGGAATAGTAGACCACCTTGCCATCCTTGCGGTTTTTTACCAGTTTGGCTTGCTTCAGTACCCGCAGCTGATGGGAAATGGACGATTTTGTCATGCCCAGTAGCACTGCAATATCACAAACACACATTTCTGCCTGAAACAGGGCACAAAGGATTTTAACCCGGGTGGAATCGCCAAAAACCTTAAACAGATCAGCCAGATCAATAAGATCATCTTCATTAGGCATATGATCGCGGACATCTTTAACAACGGATTCGTGAATAGAATGGCAGTCGCATCGGTCGATATCAGGGATAGGGGTATACATGGGGGCCTCCTTGCCGGATAATCCAGAATAGTTGAATGATTGCTCAACTATAGTATAGATCGTTTTTGGAGTAATGTCAATTGGCAATCAAAAATTTATCTGGCAGATTGCTAATGGGTGATTTTGAGAGCTGAAAATGGTTTTTAGCTAAAAATTAGCGCTGTATTTTGAATCGATCCGAAAACTTTTCTTCAATTGTTTAAACAAAACCTAAACATTAAGGGGTACAATCGTTCCACGATTAAGTTCACAAACAAATTTGCAGATAAAGGTGGAATGACCATGAATTTGGATCCCTATCACGTTTTGGGGGTTCCTCACGATGCCAGTGATGAGGACGTCTCAAAAGCATATAAAAAACTGGCGAAGCAATACCATCCCGATTTGAATCCGGGCAATCCGGAAGCCGCCCGAAAAATGAGCGAGGTCAATGCGGCCTATGATCTGATTAAGAGCGGCCAGGCCAACTATGCTTACGGCAATGTCCATGGCTCCGCCAGTCCTTATCGTCAGGGCCAGTCGGGACAAACCTATACCTATCGCTATGCCGGCGGCAGTGGACAAACAAGTCAGGGCGACCCCTTTGAAGGATTCGATCCCTTTGCGTGGATCTTTGGAGCTTTTTACAGTCAGCGCCAGAGTTATAGTTTTGAAGCGGCGGCGAATCAACTCAATCTGGGGAATTATCAGGAGGCGCTTAATATTCTCAATCATCTGTCCGATCGTAGCGCCCAATGGCATTTCTACAGTGCCATTGCCAACTATGGCCTGGGTTACCGGGATGTGGCCCGGGAACATGCCCACATGGCCGTTGAGATGGAGCCGGATAATGTCGAATACCAAAACCTGCTGAGTCAAATGAGTGGCCGACGCAGCTGGTTTGGCGGGACTAGCCGGCGGGCTTCAAATTTTTCCCCGCTGGGTACGATTGTCAAGCTGTTTATTGGCTTTTACGCGATTCAGTTTTTGCTGTCGTTTTTGGGATTAATATTTTAGAACTGGTGTGAAAACAGATTAGGAGACGATAAATGGAAAGTTTAAAAAATAAGCTGATCCGCTTTATGATCGGTCGTTACGGCATTGATGCGCTTTATTATGCCGGGTTATTTCTGGCTTTGGGACTGATGATGATCAATATGATGGTCAATTCAACGATCCTGATGGTCATTTCAAACGGTTTGATTCTGCTGATGGTGTTACGGGGTTTTTCCCGAAATATCAGTCGCCGGCGGATGGAAAACGAAAAGTTCCTGAAACTGTGGAACCCCGTTAAAAAAGAAGGCCGGATCTTTTTTCGGCGGATCAAAGAAATCCGGGTTCATCGTTACCGGAAATGTCCCCATTGCAAGAAAACCCTGAAGCTGCCGATCAAGCGGGGCAAACATCCAGTCAAATGTCCAGCCTGTCAGGAAGTTTTTGAAGTGCGGGTGATCGTGTAACGAAAATATCAGCGAAATAAAAAATCCTCTCTCAATCAGTTGGAGATGACTGAAAAGAGAGGGGATTTTTGCAAATCAGATTATCGAATTGTTGCTTGGGTGAAGACTGCTCATTCGGTATTAAAATCTATTGGTTTAGCAGAAGGATTCTTTAAAAAAGATTAACCGCCAAAACAGATAACGTTTCCAAGGGTTATTTATTTAACAATCTTCAGGTTTTGTGTTATAATTCATAAAAGATAAAATTTTACAAAAAGCGGTCAAAGAGCAACGACGGTTCCGGCAAACAATGGCGGCGTCGCCGAGGTCAATTTGTTTCTGAGTAAAAGTTTTGGAGGCGAATCAATGAGCAAGACATATTTAGAAAAAGAAAAAGCGGAAATCTGCCTGGATCCTGTGGTCAACGAAATTAAACTCACCTGCACCAGCTGCCCCCGTCAATGTGAAATGACCCTGCTGATGGAAGGACTTTCGGTTTTGATGGTCAAGGATGATGGCTGTAAAAAAGGAACCAAGTTTGCCTATAAGGAAATGAAAAATCGTAAAAAAGCTAAACCACAGAAAGTGGGCTATCATTGTGAAATGGATCGGATTGAAGAAGCGGTCTGAAACAGAGCATGGTCTGATAAAAAGAATAAACAGTCAAAAACTGTTCGCTTTAAATAAAACAATCGGGGATACAGAAGTTTCCGGTTGTTTTATTTTTTTGTCAATTTTGATTCCTGTGTGATGAAATCACAGAGAATCGGGTAGAAATTTGTTAAGCTGAATTACATTAATTTATAAACAAAAAAAGTCATAAACAATCAAAAGAAATCAGGTGAGAGTAATGAAAGATGTCACTCTGTTTACCACCCGGACCTGCCCGCACTGTAAAACTGCAAAGGCTTTTCTCAAACAGAATCACATTCAGTTTGTGGAAAAGGATGTTAATGTTGATGCCGCAGCCCAACAGGAAATGGCCCGCCGGGGGATTCGTGGGGTGCCTGCGTTTATCATCGGCGATGACGCCGTGATTGGTCTGGATCAGGCCCGGGTACTGGAACTGGTCGATCATCGGGTGGTGGCCTGTCCCCATTGTCAGGCCAAGCTGCGGGTACCCACCGATAAGGGAAAAATCAGCGTGCGTTGTCCCAAATGCAAAAACAGCTTCGAAACAAAATTAAAAATTTAATATCATGAAGGAGAGAACTCAATGAAAAAGATACTAATTGTCGGCGGTGTCGCCGGCGGTGCGACTGCAGCGGCCAGACTTAGACGTTTATGTGAAGGGGATCAGATTATCCTGTTTGAACGGGACGAATATATCTCATTTGCCAATTGTGGGCTGCCTTATTATATCGGCGATGTGATTACCGATCGCCAGAAACTGCTGGTTCAAACGGTAGGTGGGATGTCCAAACGCTTTAACCTCGATATCCGTAATTTCAGTGAGGTCACCGCCATCGATCCGGATCATAAAACCGTGACGGTAAAAAACCATCAAACCGGTG
>CAZEBY010000091.1:0-7043 GCA_964510565.1 uncultured Lachnospiraceae bacterium
TGAGAATGTTGGCATAAATATTGGACATCTCAATGGCCTGTTGGACTTCAATCAGGACATCTTCCAATAATTCTTTATCTTCTTCGTAAAGCTTAATAATCCGGCCCCGCTCCAGCTTTTCCAAAACCCCCTGGTTCGCTTTCAGGGACGTCGAGAAAAACACCAGACTTTTTTCGAGATCCAGCAGCTGGATCAGTTCCTTATTTTTCATCGATATATGGAGTTGCCGTTCAATATCGGTACTCATCCGATTAATATGGCGCAGATAAATCAAAAACCGGCTGGCTACCCGATAGAGGATTTGAAAGATAAAACGGGTTTTTAAATTTGTGTGGACATTCTTAACCCGACCTTTGGCAAAATCATCAATGAGGGTATTCCCCCTTAAACAAACGGTGATAATATTATCTGCGGTTTGAATGATCCCAACTGGGATGGTAGTGTAAAGTACCAGCTTGGTATCTTTTTCGATGACCGGAACATCAATGGTAATAAGCGCCTGATTATTGTCTTCCAATTCCACCCGGGAAATTTCTTCTTCATCCAGGGCGGCTCTCAGAAAATCTGGCTCCACCGCTAATTCTCTGGTAATAAACTGCAATTCTTCTTCAGTTGGATTAACCATATTAATCCAGCTGTTCTTCTCAATGGTCTCAATTTCTTGAATCTTGCCATCAATCGTTTTGTAGATTTTGATCATTGCTTTCCTCCTTTATTAAGAGCAGCCGATGATCTGTAAGATATTTTGGCCGCTCAGTTTTTTTTGATTCACTTCAATACGCTTCTCTCCAGGGTCTGCGTCCATCCTATCTCACTCCTTTTTTAAAATTTACGTCCAGGAAAACCTTTTCCCATTTATTTCTGGTTCTCCTGCGCTAAACTAAATAAAAAAACTCCCCTTGACGGAGGAGATTTTTGCACAGCAAAAACAATGATTCCTCCATTCGTTGAGTTTTGGCACTATACAGCATAGGGAAACACCCAACTGCATTAAGTAAAACCTTAATTCGATAGTACCTGTTGACCCATTGGCATCTTTCGATGTTTCCGGGCAGCAGCCATATCTGTATAGGAGCCTCACCTAACAAAAGAAACATTTAATTTCTTATCATTATAAATCAACTATATCTTTTTATGTCCCGGTTGTCAATGATTTTTAGGTTAAGCCCCTATAAATAGAACTTTTGGCATCGTTAATTCTCGAGCACTATTTCAAAAGCTAAAAAGGAACAGCTCAAACCGATCCTTTTTAGCCTATGACCATAGAATTCACTTAAGCATTGCGTTTTTTTCGATAAACCACCACCCCAATAATTCCTAAAACAACGGCAATGGCACCGATTATTCCGGCCACTCCGGCGATCAACCAGGGATTGACGGAATCCGGTTGAACAATATTTACCCTCACTGTCGCCACCGCACTTTTGAAATAATTGTTGCCTTTGTATTTGACAACCACTTCCTGCTCCCCTACTTCGTTTTTATAGTTTAATTCGATATCATCTTGATTAAACTTTACTTCGTTATTATTATCATCCACGACCGCAATCGCAAGATCCCGATAAATGGCATCATCCATATTTTTTTTGTTGTTGTCATATTCGACACTAGGCGGATTAGCCGTGATGATCAGTGAACAATCGCCTTTATTGGTGATGGTCACTGTTTGGGTCGCCGTACTGCCGTTAAACTGATCGGTACCCTTATATTTTACCGTAACTGGTTGCTCACCCGGTACCCGGTTATAGCTCAGATCGATATCGGTAGTGGTAAAATTGATGGCCTTACCCTTACTGTCAACCACCTGAATCGTCAAGGCCTGATAAACGGCCACATCTAACTTTCCCGAATCGGTGGTGTAGGCCACTTCAAGTGGTGGTTTGGCCAAATTGATGGAAGTATTTTCTTTGGTTGGTGCTGGTGGATCGACCTTTCCGGTGATTTCCACATTTCCGGTGGCAGTACTTGGCGAAAACTGATCGTTGCCCTTATATTTTACAGTTACATCCTGTTTCCCCGGGGCACGGTTGTAGCTCAGGTCAATATCCGTAGCTGTAAAACTGATTTTGTTGTTCCCCGCATCAACTACCACGATACTCAAGGCCTGATAAACAGCTAAATCCAATTTTGCAGAATCACTGGTGTAGGCTACAGCGGGGGGCTTAGCCGCAATCGATACCTTACTATCCTGCTTTCCAGTAATCTGAACCGTGGCGTTAACCTGGCTGGGATTGTATTGTGAGTTTCCTTTATAGGCAACCACAACATTCTGGGTTCCCACCGCATGATTATAGGTCAGCGAAATATCACTGGGAGAAAAATTTACCTTATTAGAATCTCCATCGACCACTTGAATAACCAGATCATCATAAACCGCTTTATCCAAGGTTGCCGTATCTGCGGAATATCCCACTGCTGGCGGATTGACTTTCAATACCAGTCGGGTATCCTTTTTAGGAACCTCATTAATGATAATGGTTCCGGTTGCCGTACTGGTTTCATACTGATTATTCCCCTTAAAAGTTACCGTTATTTTTTGCGTTCCAACCTGCCGGTTATAATCGAGGCTGATATCGTCGGTGGTAAAGTCGATTTTGTTAAAGTCACTATCGACAACAACAATGTTCATCGCTTTATAGACCACCTTGTCCAACTCATCGGCCGAAGCATTAAAAATTACCGAAGACGGTGCGCTGGCGATCGATACCGTCGTTGCCATTTTACCATCCACTTCTGCCCAAATGCCCATCGGCAGCAGCAGCAAAATCATAGCTGTAATCAATCCGGTTCGCTGCATCCGTCCGCCCAATACTTTGTTATTCATTTTCTTTTCCTTTCCAACTGATCAAATTTTGTTCATTTAATTTATTTTCATATTTACTGTCTATTTTAACATATAATCACTGTAAACGTTTCTTTTTAATATCGGTTTCTTTTCTAAATCTCTTTTCCTTAATTCATGGGACTAAAAAAGACCTGCCTTTACTGACAGATCTCTTTATTAATGTTCGATTTTGAACTAATCCATTTTTGTCAAACGATTCTTCCCAAAGAAAATGACTCCGGCAATCAGCAACAAAAGCAGCAAGGCAATGCTAACATACGGCGTTTCGGATTCTTCTTTTTCGATTGCGCCATTCTCGCCATTGCCATAATCATTCCCACCATAGACAGCTACCGCATCTTCCTTGTTGATAATTTCAAATTTATCCGTGCCATCAACTAAAACAAGACGATAATTGGGATTATTCAAACTCCCAAGAAAGACATCGTAAGTTCCAACCGCTTCTCCCGCCTCTCTTTCGAGTGACCCGTACATAACATCATCGCCGTATAAACCTTTAACAAAACCATCGCCTGAATCATCCTGCCAAACTGTATAGGTTAAAACAGGGTCTGTTTCGCCCTGAATTTTCGAAGCATAGGCAGGAATCACTGTAACATTCGCTGGAGTAATCGCATATTTTTTCTTTGAAACAATCGTTTGATCAGCTATTGCATAGTTCTCAGCATTTGTACCATTGATTCCATACAAATAAAATCCGCCACTTGCCCATACCGGATAACTTCCGACCTCTTTTTGGCGGGCATTGATTTCTCCATACCATGGGTAAAATGCTTCAGATACGCGAACCCCCGCTTCCTCTCCTTTGACAAGATCTTTCTGATTGACAAGCAATTCATAATCATTCAGGATGGCATTCCCGTCATAAACCTTGTCCTGTCCGACCAAAATGACTTCGACAGTCTTCGGATCAATCGTCGCCAAAATTGAGATATCGATGTTTTTCAACGGCATCGACTCTTTATTGGCATCGACAATTACATATTCTTTGGCCTGATCCCCGGTGATTGTAACCCCTTTTAAAACAACGGCATTCGTATCAACCGCCTTAACATCTTTAGATAAAAAGCTGGCCGATTTAAAATTAAATCCAACCTCATTGCGGTCTGCATCAATCACGCCGGTATTGTTCAAACCAACAATGGTATTCTCCGGCACATTAATCGTTCCATCATACAATTTTTTTATTGGCTTTTCAGTGTAAAATTCCGTTGTTTTCAACTCAATTGGTCTTATTTTGATATCTTTCGTTTCCGCATAGCTTTTATAGGCATCATCACCCCTATACCTGGCCACTACTTTATAGATTCCCACATCCTTTGGTGGTGTCGTTGACTTTGGATAGACATCCCCATTAAATCTGATTTCCTGATAAGTAATTTCGACAAGTTCCGGATTGATTGCCGGACCATTAGGATTTTGATTAACCTGAGCCAATGTTTGCTGTAATCCATTATAAATCACATCATCAGAAAAAGTGACTAGCGGTACAAGGTTTTCTTGCGAATCTTCGTTTGCCGCGATACGATTATTTGTTATAATCCCCACTTGCACTGGCCACAAACGACTATCATACCGCACCCTGCCAATAACCCCCATAGGAAAACAAGCAGAAATCAAAAAGAACGCCAAGACTAAGCATTTCAACCACTTACCACTTTTTGTCTTTTTCATGATTTCCCTTCCTTTTCTGAACGATTCTCTATATTCTGATTTTGACCGCTTTAAATGTAACGATTATATCATATTTTAGAATAAATGTAAATAGCTTGTATCTATACAAATTAATTTGCATATACCTTGTAAATAAAAAACATCAGAATGCGATTAAATTATTTCGCTTTCTGATGTTTTTATCACGTTATTTAGTTAATTCGCCAGACATCTCCAATTCATCACTGGCGCTAGCTTTTGGTTTTTTCAAGATCCTGAGCATCAGCATACAGGCAACTGAACCTGCCAGCAATGCGATGACATAACCAAAAGGATTTCCCACCAACGGGAAGACAAATATTCCTCCGTGAGGCGCCATGAGCGTGCAGCCGAAGAACATCGATAATCCGCCAGCCAGGGCCGATCCGACGATACAGGAAGGAATCACCCTAAGCGGATCTTCTGAGGCAAAAGGTATCGCTCCTTCAGTGATAAAAGAAAGACCCATTACATAGTTCGCCAGACCTGCTTCCCGTTCTTTTTTGGTGAAACGACTTTTAAATATGGTGGTTGCCAAGGCAATACCCAGCGGCGGAACCATACCGCCCACCATTACCGCTGCCATAATATCAAACTGACTGGTGGCCAGCGATGCCAGACCAAAGGTATAGGCGGCTTTGTTAACCGGGCCGCCCATGTCAACGGCCATCATCCCACCCAGTATGATTCCCAAAATCACCTTGCTGGATGTACCCATACTGTTTAGCCCCGCACTCAGCGCCGCATTCAGGGCCGCAACCGGTGGATTAATGACAAAAACCATCAAAGCGCCAATCAGTAGAATGCCAAAGAAGGGGTAAATCAAGATCGGCTTGATGCCTTCAAGACTGGCCGGCAGTTTGGCGAACACTTTTTTAAGTCCCAATACCAGATAACCTGCGGCAAAACCTGCCAATAAGGCCCCCAGAAAACCGGCCCCACCAGTGTTAGCCAGCATCCCACCGACAAAACCAACGGCTAAGGCTGGTCGATCACCGATACTCATGGCGATGTAACCCGCCAAAACTGGCAACATAAATCCAAAGGCCGTCCCTCCCACCTTCATCAAGAAGGCCGCAAAAGGGGTATTGCTTCCGAAGCTGGCCGGATTAATGCTGTAGTCATCAAACAAAAAGGCCAGCGCAATTAAAATCCCACCGCCAATTACAAATGGGAGCATATGGGAGACACCGTTCATCAGATCTTTATAAATCTTTCGCCCAACACTTTCCTTTTCTCCCGCACCGCCGGTTTCTTCGATATTCTGAGCGCCTCCGGAATAGATCGGCACCTTTCCTGTTAGGGCTTCCTCAATGAGTTCCTGCGGTTTGTGAATGCCCCGGGCGACATTGGTTTGAATTACTGGTTTCCCATTAAAACGGCCCATCTCCACATTGGTATCAGCGGCAATGATGATGCAATCAGCCGTTTTTATTTCCTCGGCGGTCAGCTGATTCTTGACTCCGCCGGAACCGTTGGTTTCCACCTTGATGGTAACCCCCATCTGTTTGGCTTTGTTTTCGAGACTTTCTGCTGCCATATAGGTATGAGCGATCCCGGTAGGACAGGCAGTGACTGCCAGAAGCTGATATTTTCTGACCGCTTCCGGAGTTTTTTGCGCTGCCGATGGGCCATATTTTTCCTGTTCCTTTTCATCGATGAGTTTTAAGAACGTTTTCACATCCGCTGCCGCAATCAGTCTCTTTCGGAAATCTTCATCCATCAAAATGGTGGACAGCCGGCTGAGGACTTCCAGATGAAGGGTGTTCGCCGCCTCCGGTGCCGCAATCATAAAGAAGAGATAGGCCGGCTCACCATCGAGCGCCTCAAAATCAGTCCCTTCCCGGATCACCATGGCGGACAGACCCGCGTCTTTCACTACCGAAGATTTCCCATGGGGAATCGCCACCCCTTCACCGATGCCAGTTGATCCCTCTTCCTCCCGAGCCATAACCGCCTTTTTAAAGACCTCCGGATCGGTAATGTTTCCAGTATTCGCCATTAATTGCACTAACGTTTGGATGGTTTCTTCCTTACTGGCCGGTTTTCCGGCGAGGTCAATGCCCTTGTCGTTTAATAAATCAATAATCCTCATTTTTTCTTCCTCCCTCGTTTTTATTTGATAAATCATCTAACAACTTCATAACTTCTTCTTTAGTCGCCAGTGTTTCTGAAAATGCCGAGGCACTTCCCGTGACTACCCCCATCAGGAAGGCGTCCTGAAGATCCTGGCTTTTAAGATAACCGGCAATAAACCCAGCCACCATCGAATCTCCTGCGCCGACGGAATTTTTGACAACCCCTTTGGGTGGCTTCATTTCATGAACCTTACCGTTTTCGTCGACCAGAATCGCACCTTCTCCAGCCATCGATACCAACACATTTTGTGCCCCCATTTCCTGCAGTCGTTTAGCGTAAAGAATAATCTCTTCTCGTTTGTTCAGAACAACCCCAAACATTTCCCCCAACTCGTGGTTGTTCGGTTTAATCAAAAATGGCTGGTATT
>CAZEBY010000092.1:0-6831 GCA_964510565.1 uncultured Lachnospiraceae bacterium
GATCAGCCGGTGGTGATTAAGGGGCGGATTAATTACAATGAAGAAGCGCGAACCTCAGTGATTGCTGATCAGCTTTATCCCATTGGAGAGCCTCCTAAAAATCAGGAAACCCTTGCAGTAAAAGAAGAAAAGTCAATATTCCAGACTAATGGCGGAGCGAAAAGCCGCCAAAAGCTGGTTTTAAGTCTTAATGATTTAACAGAAAAAACCTTGTTAAAATCAGTCAAATCGATTTTAATAAAGTATCCGGGATCGGTGCCAGTGGTATTATATTTAAAAAACGAAAATAAACATTTTGGAGCCAATAAAGATTTATGGGTTACTTTGGAAGAAAAACTGATCACAGAATTATACCAGATTTTAGGAATAGATAATGTGGAGGTAAAATAAAAATGAGAATTGGAGTTTTAACCAGCGGTGGCGATGCACCAGGAATGAATGCCTGTATCAGAGCGATTGTACGCACGGCAATTTATAACAAGGTGGAAGTGTATGGAATTAATCGGGGGTTTGCCGGTTTATTGGAAGGAGATATTACGCCACTGAGTGTTTACTCGGTAGCAGATATTTTACAGCGGGGCGGTACCATTCTGCGAACATCGCGAAGTGAGTTTTTTGCAACGGATGCCGGGGTTAAGCAAAGTGTTAATATCCTCGAAGAATATGGCATTGAACACCTGATTGTGATTGGTGGAGATGGCAGTATGAATGGCGCATTAGCGCTTCAGAAACTGGGTGTCAGTGTGATGGGTATTCCCGGAACCATCGACAATGACCTGGGCTTTAGCGATTATACTATCGGCTTTGATACGGCGGTGACAACGGCTCTGGACGCTATCAGCAAAATTAGAGATACTACCTATTCTCATAACCGAATCAATGTGGTTCAGGTAATGGGTCGAAAATGCGGTGATATTGCTTTGTTTTCAGGGTTGTCCGGGGGAGCGGAAGCATTGATCTTACCTGAGGTTGAAACCGATCTCGACGCCATTTGTCTGCGTCTGCTTCAGGGCAAAGACCGCGGAAAGCTGCATAGTATCGTGATGCTGGCAGAGGGTTGTGGAAATTACCGCGATTATTGCGTCAAAATCGAAGAGAAAACCCAGGTCACTACCAAAGGCACCAATCTGGGTTATATTCAAAGAGGCGGCTCACCTTCCAATGTGGACCGGAATCTGGCCAGTTTTATGGGTTATAATGCGGTACTGAACATTGTCAAGAAAGAAACAGGCCGGGTGATGGCACAGCGCTGTGGCGCTTATCTGGGAATTCCGATTGAAGAAGCGCTGCAGATGCCAAAGATATTCCGCCAGGATATATATGATATGGCTTCGGTATTATCAATATAAAAACGAACAAGAAAGAAATATTTATAGAAATCAAAGATGAAAAGAGGTAGAAAATGAAAAAAACAAAGATTGTCTGTACGCTGGGACCAGCGGCAGATACAAAGGAAATATTAAGAGAGCTTATTCTCAATGGAATGAATGTGGCGCGATTGAATTTCTCTCATGGCAGCCACGAAGAACATGCGGCTAGAATTCAGCGGATCAAAGAGGTTCGTAAAGAATTGGGAATTCCGGTGGCGATTATGTTGGATACCAAAGGGCCGGAAATTAGAACTGGGGATTTGAGTGCTGGAAAAGTTGAATTGGTGGCAGGAGAAAAGGTAACCCTAACCACTGAAATCATTTCAGGCGATGAAAAACGGTTCTGTGTATCCCATGAAAATCTACCCAATGAAGTCTCGCCAGGATGTCGGATTCTAATTGATGATGGATTAATTCAGCTGGAAGTCGAAGATGTTTTTGATACCGAGATGGTTTGCAGTATCTTGAATGGCGGAATCCTGGGCAGTAAAAAGAGTATTAACCTGCCGGGTATGAGCATCGAATTACCGGCATTAACAGAAAAAGACCGCAGCGATATTATTTTTGGGATTCAGCAAAAAGTTGACTATGTGGCAGCATCTTTTGTCAGAAAACCCCATGATGTCCTTGAAATCAGAAAGGTTTTGGAACGCAATGGTGGTGGGCGAATCGATATTATTTCAAAAATTGAGAATCAGGAAGGTGTTGAAAACATCGATCGAATTCTCAGTGTTTCCGATGGGATCATGGTTGCCAGAGGCGATTTAGGGGTTGAGATTCCCGCTGAAGATGTTCCGTTGGTACAAAAAAGCATTATCAGAAAATGTAATCTGCTGGGTAAACCGGTTATTACTGCCACCCAGATGCTGGACTCGATGATGCGCAATCCCAGACCGACCCGTGCGGAGGTCGGCGATGTGGCAAATGCCGTGTTTGATGGAACCGATGCCGTGATGCTATCCGGTGAGACGGCAGCAGGATCCTATCCGATTGAATCCGTTAAGACCATGTATAATATTGTCGTTAAAAGTGAAGACTCGGAAGAGTATGCCCGCCGGAAAAAACCCGATCATGGTGAGTTGACAATTACCAACGCCGTCAGCGAAGGGGCTTGTCAGATTGCGGAACAACTTGATGCCCAAGCAATTATTGCGGTTACATCTTCGGGTCATACCGCCCGGATGATCTCTAAATATCGTCCGGATTGTGGGATTCTGGCAGTAACTGATAAGGTTACAACCATTCGTCGGTTGGCCCTGGTTTGGGGAGTCAATTGTATCTATACGCCGGAATTTCGTGATACCGACAGTATGATCATGGATGTCGTAAAAAAAGCGGTTGAGCAGGATTATGTCAAATTTGGCGACATCGCCGTTGTTGCTGCTGGGGTACCATTAGGCGTACAGGGTAATACCAATATGATTAAGGTCCACACCGTCGGCAATGCCATCATTAATGGAGTCGGGATCGGCAAAAAACCGGTTACCGGTCATGCCAAACTGATCACCTCTGCCAATTTGGATGATTTTAAGGAAGGTGATATTTTAGTGGTAAAAAATCTGACGCCTGAAGTCAGTCAGATTCTACCATTGGCATCGGCAATTATTACCGAAGAAGGGGGACTCAGTTCAGAAGGAGCCATTGCCGGACTTCATTATGATATTCCGGTTATTGTTAATGTTGCAAAAGCACTGGAGATCCTTGAACATGGCAAACTGATTTCGGTAGATCCTAAACGTGGCGTTGTTTATCAGGGCCGGGTTCAGATGATGTAATACTTCTTTGAAAAGATCTGTAAGAAATAAAAAGCGACCGAGTTTTGCTCGGTCGCTTTATTAGTTTATTTTATAAGTAAGCTGATAGGTTTGAGAGAGTGCGTGCTCATCTGTAGAGCTGATGCTGTCTGAACTTTTTTCGACTGAGAAAAAAAGCACAGATTTATAAGGATGACAGATAATCTCAGAATTGATGTTGAGTGGGGCAGTGAGTTGGAGGGGGTTTTTTCCGTTGGCATCCATAATCCAGATCGATTTTGCCAGGCTATCAGAATTTGGAGTCGTCTGGGTAAGGACAATATGTTCACCGTTTGGAGTAAAGCGCGCCGACCTGAAATTGCCGGTCGCAATGGCACTGGAGGAACTGGCAGCGGTGTCCCACGTGCGAATGGTCTGAGAATCACCACTGTTTTTAACAAAGACAACCTGATTCGTCAAGTTGTTAACGTCAAAACTGGTGACATTTTCAGTGATTAGAGTGGCTGATAATTCGTTGGTTTGATCATTTATTTTTGTATAATACAAGTTTGTTCGCTCTTCATTATGTGGGTCAGTAGCGATAAAGACAACACTATGCTGCTGACTGAGATAATTAACGGCCAGGATGTTATAATTGTTAAGGAGGTTATACACCTGTCGATTGCCGTCACTGTCTGCGATGATAATTTGATTGTTGTTATTGGCATAGATCACCTGACCGGAATCGCCAATACCAAAGTGCTGGATGATATTCTCTTCTGGCAGGGAGATGACCCGAGTGGTATTTTTGTTCACATCCGACCAGATAATCTGACTGCCGACACTGCCGGTTAGGGGATCAACCAGTTTTTCGATGTAATAGATACCGGTATCAAAGGTGTCATATAAGGCACTTAAGGCTTTTTTATCAGAATTGACAAAAGATGACAATTGCATCGTTTCGGAATTATAGATGTCAATATTGTAGGTAGTGCCAAAAGTGAATAGAATCAGACTATTTCCGCTATTGGTTATATCCTGAACCACTCCAGGGGAGGTCATGGTATAGGATTGAATGCTGATCTGCTGTGGCGATGGATTACTTGAGACGGGAGTGTTTTGCAAAACAACAGGGACATTGGTTGGAATAAACAGATTCTGGCAACCGCTGCCAAGAAACAGGGTTACAAAAATGAAACAAACAAAAATCACCTTATTTAGCGTTTTTTTCATCTGAGTCACCTCCATAGATTAAAACCGACAAAATTGGAAGGGTCACAATAATATTGGTACCTTCGCCAACCTGGCTGACGATGTCAATCTTGCCTTCGTGTTTTTCGACGATTTGTTTGACAATATAAAGGCCCAGCCCTGAACCACCTTCATCATTTCCCCGGGAGCGGTCCTCTTCAACCCGATAGAAAGCATTGAAAATCCGCTTTTGCTCAATTTCCGAAATACCTGGTCCGTAATCCCGAATTGAGACCACAATGTGATTATCCTCGATGGCAGAAACAACATCAATAATATCGCCGCGGTTTGAGTATTTGATGGCATTATGAATAATATTGATGAAAACCTGCTGCAGCCGGTCATAATCTCCCAGAATCTCCGGAAGTTCATCGGACACATAGTTAATTTCGACGTCGGACTGGCTGGCTTTAATCTGCATTTGTTCAACGACTTCGGAGAGCAGCAAGACAATGTTCAGATTGGTTTTTTTAAAATCAAACTCGGCTTTGTCAAATTTGTTCACATTCAATAGATTATCGACCAGTCGCAACAGTCGGTGACCTTCTCGGTTAATGGTATTCAGTGAGCGGTTTAAGATCTCCGGATCAGCCACCTGGCGGCGAGTGAGCATATCCGTGTAACCGATAATGGTGGTCAAGGGGGTGCGCAATTCATGAGAAACACTACTGATGAATTTTCGCTGTTCCTCCTGAATATGGCGGGCGGCGGTCATGTTACGGATGATGATCATATAGTTTTCTTCAAAACCTTTTTCCCGAATGGGACTGCCAATCAGAAGTAGATTTCGGTTGTTACAGTCAATTTCTTCGGAAATATGGTCTTTGCCGTTCTTCAGGCTGTCGAAAATATCCCGTAGAAAAGACTGATACTGAAAATCGTAAATGGTTTTGGGATTGCTGACATTAAAATATGTTTTAATATAGCTGTTTGAGGTGATAATATTGCCGTTTTTGTCAATCGCCAGGAGCCCGTCATCGATGGAAGCCAAAACTCCGGCTAGCCGTTTTCGTTCGGATTCAAGCTGCAGGATGACATTATTGATATTTGTAACCATGCCGTTAAAAGCATGCGTCAGATCGCCGATCTCATCGTTATGTTTATAATAGATGGTTAAGTTATAATTACCATTATTGATTTCATTGGAAATTTTGGTCAGATCTTTAATCGGCTGAAAAAAATGTTTGGAAAAGGACATCGTTACAAAAATCAGGAAGAGCAGACCAATTGATCCGCCGATTCCAAAAAGCATACTGGCTACATGCAAAAATGTGTCCATTTCATACATCGAATAAATAAAGCCAATATAGCCGACCAGGCTATTGTCAATGATCACCGGAGCTGTGAAATAAGCCAGACTGGCGTCGTTGATCGATTTTAAGGTGAACACCGGAGTATTCTCAGCCTGGGATAGCTCAAGCTCAGCTTTAAGGGGATTAATAACAGCCGTTTCTTCCAAGGAGTCTGCAATTCGATTCCCCATGGTATCAAAAAGCAATACCCGATGATTTTCATTTTCGGAAATGCTTTTTGTGAGATACAGACTATTTGAAATAAATCGGGTCTTGAGGGAATCCGGACTTTGAATATTTTTCAATTCCTGACTGATAAACAAGGTTGAGTCCTGGGCTGTTTTCTGCAAGGTGTCTTTGGTTTGGTTGATATAATAATAGGAGGTTCCCTGAAAAACACAAAATACAACAATCAAAAAGGCAAAAGCAAAAAGCAGAATGTTGTATATGATCATTCGAACCCGATAGCTCAGTTGCATTAAAGTTTCCTCATCTTATATCCAATCCCAAAGACAGTCTGGATGTATTTATTACCCTGGGAGTCGATCTTTCGGCGGATTCGCTGAACGTGCATGTCTACGGTTCGGGTATCACCATAATAATCATATCCCCAGATTTTTTCCAGCAGGGTATCGCGGGGGAAAACCTGTTCCAGATTGGAGGCCAGCAAAAAGAGCAACTCAAATTCTTTTGGGGTAAGATGGATTTCTTTGTCATCCAGCATGACCATCCGTTCGTCGGCATAAATGCTCAAGTCACCATTTTTAAGTAGCGATTCGGGTTTCGGGGGTTCAACGGTAATACTTGAACGGCGCAGATGGGCCTTGATCCGGGCCAACAGCTCGCGGTTGTCAAAGGGTTTGGTCAGGTAGTCATCTGCGCCCAATTCAAGCCCTAAAACCTTATCGATAATATCAGTTTTAGCGGTTAAAAGGATGATCGGAACGCCCAACTGGGGCGAAAGCTCGCGGCAGACATCATAACCGTTTTTCTTGGGCAGCATGATGTCCAGCACGATCAGATCCGGGTGAATTGCCAATGCTTTTTCGACCGCTTCGACACCGTCACTGGCAGTTTCCACCTGATAACCTTCGAATTCCAACTCCATTTTTATTAAATCAACAATCGATGCTTCATCATCGACAACGAGTATTTTTTCATTCATTTTCGTACCTGCTTTCTTAA
>CAZEBY010000093.1:0-6707 GCA_964510565.1 uncultured Lachnospiraceae bacterium
TTTTTAAATTTTTCACCATTCTCAACAATCCGTTCCAGCGTCATCACCTGACGCATATCAGACCGACCAGAGGGATCACCAATCATCGTGGTTCCGCCACCAATCAACGCAATCGGTCGATGGCCATGACGTTGCATGTGAGCCATAACCATAATCTGAATGAAATGTCCAATATGAAGACTGTCGGCCGTTGGATCAAAACCAATATAGAAAGAAACGGACTCTTCCGCCAGTAATTTTTTTATTTCCTCTTCGTGGGTACATTGTTCAATAAATCCCCGCTCCTGCAATACGTCAAATACACTTTCCATTTATCTTTGTCCTTTCCTTATTCAATGGGATTTTCCCAACAATTATTCAAATCTTCTTTTTCCACATTATTCCAGCGTTTTTTCAAGCAGCTCTCTTTTTTGTTCCCAACGTGTCAATCCTTCTTCGAAAAAGACCTTGATCACGGCAAACATGGGGATGGCTACAAACATCCCTAAAACACCAAAGAGACTGCCTCCGACAATGACCGAAAACAACACCCAGAAGGGATTTAGTTCGACAATTTTCCCCAATACATTCGGGGCTAAAACATTGCCATCAAACTGCTGCACAATCAGTATCCATATTCCTGCCCAGAGCGCCTTGGCCGGATCATCTATCAGGGTAATGATCACCGCCGGAACCGCTCCGATAATCGGCCCAAAATACGGGATCACATTGGTAATGGCCACAACCATACCAAAAAGGGGCGCGTATTTCACACCAATCACCAGCAGTCCCAAATAAAAGAGAAACCCAATCAGCATCGATGTCAGAATTTTTCCGGTAAAATATTTATAAAAAATTTCATCAATCGTTAGGATTGCCCAATGGGATCCGTTGTAAAGGGTCTTATTCAGGATCGCTTTAGCAAAACGATCCACCTGTTCACTGATTTTTTCAATATCGAGCATCAAATAAAGCCCCACAAAAAAGACGATAAAGAAGCTGATGATAAAGCCAATCGTCCCTTTCAAAAATACAAAAGCAAAGTTTCCGATGTTTTTAATGGAGTCCGGATTGGCGCCAAAATATGAGGTCAGATGATCGAGTAAATCCATTGCTGTCATATTTTGCAGGCTATCAATGGTCACCTTCAGCTCGGTCAAAATTTCCTTTGCAGCACCGCCTTTAGCCAGACTTTCACCTAAATAATTGTCAATGATTGTCAGATACTGGGGGGTTTGGGCGATCAGGCCGGTAAGACTTTCGATTACTGACGGAATGGTCGCATAAAAAAACAAGACGATTAAAACAATCGTAATCACATAAACAATCAAAATTGAAATCAAGCGAATTGTCCGCGCCTGGCTCTGACTTTTGGGAAGCACTCTGAAAATAAACTTTTCGATACCCCGCATTGGTCGAAACAGAAAATAAGCGAGCACCACTCCTGTTAGAATGGGCATCAGTACTTCCAGAGTGTCGGTAATTGCGCCGCCAATCGTTGCTGCCACCACACCAAAGTTATCCAATAATTTATAGATCAAAACCAGGATGAGGGCACCAACTAAAAGATAGCTATATTTTTTTACAAGTTCAGTATCGATTTTGAATTTCAAAAGCTCCTCCGCAATTGTTTTTAACTCGAGTTATATCTTAACATTTAACTAGAAAAATTTAAAGCAGTTTCAAATAGAATCTTAAATTATGATTAAACTAAAATAAAACAGCTATGAATTAAAGTTTTCCTTGTCTTTTAACGAAAATTATCATAATATTTTTATAGTTAAATCTTTATTTAGGAGAAATCATGATCTATATTGCTATTATCCTTTTTGCTATTTTCCTTGACCAGTATTCAAAATACCTGGTCATTGCCCATATAAAACCAATTGATACCCTGCCCCTGATCCCCGATTTTTTTCATTTAACCTATGTCGAAAATACCGGTGCTGCCTTCAGTCTGATGACCAATAAACAGATCTTCTTAATCCTTATGACCCTCGTTTTTATTGGTGTTTTGATCTATTTTTTAATCAAAATTCCAGATACCCGAGAGAATCGAGCGATCAACGTCGCCCTGGCCTTTATTATCGGAGGAGCTGCCGGAAACCTACTCGACCGCCTGCGTCTGAATTTCGTAGTGGATTTTCTTGACTTTCGAGTCATCAAGTTTGCAATTTTTAATTTTGCTGATGTGTTTGTGGTGTGCGGAAGTATTTTTCTTATTATCGCCCTGTTCAACAACAAGAATTTTTTGGAGAACAATAATTTTGGACCCTTGGAATAAACCCATAAAATTGTGTAACCCAAATAAAACGCTTCTCCGGAATAAACAATACTTGTTTACTCCGGAGAAGCGTTTTTTTCATCAATTCACTCTGTTTTTTCGAGCAAGCCGAGCATACTGTCACCCGTGGTGTAAATATGATCACAAGCAGCTAAATTAGCTTTTCGGCACTCACCCTTTTCAATCTGCCGGATTATTTCCATATGCTGATTAACCAGCGGGGTTTTGTCTTCAATTCGATGGACATATTCAGCCCGAAACCGCTGCATCTGTTCACGCAGGCTATTAATCATCGTCTGTAGTTTTACATTTTTTGATGCGCTATAGATCGTCTCATGAATTTGCATATCATGTTTGATAATTCCTTCTTCGTCGTTTTGCAGAGCCGACTCTCCAAATCGTTCGTTCGCTTCATATAGCTTGAAGATTTCGTCTTTCGTGGCATTCATCGCCGCCAGTTCGGCTGCCAGACCTTCAAGCGCCCGACGAATTTCCATCATCTCTTTGAGATCATTAACCGACATCGGCGTCACATAAACACCTTTTCTAGGCACCATCTTGACTAAACCTTCCAGTTCGAGCTTCCGGATCGATTCTCGCACCGGCGTTCTGCTGACGCCCATTTGCTCAGCCAGTTGAACCTCCATCAATCGTTGTCCCGGTTGGAGTTCACCGGTAATAATCGCACAGCGGATGGTTTCAAAAACAATTTCCCGCAGTGGCTTACAAGAACTTATATCAAGGCTTAACCCCTTTTTTTCACTCCACATCGTTTTTTCCTTCACTTTCTTCGGTGGTACTTAAAAAACACATCCGGTACTTTTCTTTAAAATACTCCCAGGCGCTCTCAGCCAATTCCTGGTCGTGGTAATAACCAATTACCGTCGATCCACTGCCGGTCATGATGGCCGCCAGAGCCCCTCGCTCCAACATTGCTGTTTTAATTGCTGCGATTTCAGGATAGTCTGTAAAAGCTATGGCTTCAAAGACATTTCCGATCTTATTTTTAAGTCCATTGTAGTCATCGTCTGCCAGCAGCTCAATAATCGCCGGAATATTCGGATGATTTTTTATAATCGAATCATCCAGTTTTTTAAAGGCCAAAGGGGTGGCAATGTCAATGTCCGGTTTAACCACCAGAACGACCATCTTTTTCAGATCTTTCAATGGCGTAATTTTTTCGCCGATTCCTTCGACCAAAGCGGTGCCACCAACCAGACAATAGGGGACATCCGCCCCAATCGTAACACCGATATCTAAAAGCTCCGTTAGCGAAAGCCCCAGTCGCCAGAGGGTATTCAAACCCTTCAAGGTTGCCGCGGCATCGCTACTGCCGCCAGCCAGTCCCGCCTGCGCCGGAATTCTCTTTTCCAGATGAATTTTGGCTCCCTGCCTGATTTTGTACTGACTTTGCAGTTTTTGGGCTGCCCGGATCACCAGATTTCTTTCATCTAACGGAATGGTATTCTCGTTTGAAGTCAGCAAAATGCCATTTTCCCAGGGTTCAAAGATTAGTTCATCATCCAGATCAATGGAATGGTTAATCATTCTCATTTCATGATAACCATCCTCCCGAATGCCGATAACATCCAAAGATAGATTTACCTTTGCTTTAGCTTTTAGAATAACCTTATTCATGTTTCCTCACATTGCACTCATAATATTGTATACTTTATCCATTATAACATAATCCCCCCCTTCATTGAAATAAAAAATCATGGTTACATCCTGCTTTTATAGTGTATAATCAAGGCATTACTACTATCAGAATTCACCTGATAACCAATTTATAGGAGCTTTACTATGCCAATTCATTTTGATAACGATTGGGAAAAACCCCTTAAGCAAGAATTACAAAAAGAGTACTATCTGAAACTTCGGCACTTTTTGATTCAAGAATACCGAAATCGGATGGTTTATCCGCCGATGCATGATATTTTTAACGCCTTTCACTTGACACCATTATCGCAGACAAAGGTTTGTATCATCGGCCAGGATCCCTATCATGGTCCGGGACAGGCTCATGGTCTGGCTTTTTCAGTCAAGCCCGGAGTCATAATCCCCCCCTCGCTGCTTAATATCTACAAAGAACTGAAAACCGATTTGGGATGTTCCATTCCTAATCATGGTTGCTTAATCTCATGGGCTAAACAGGGGGTGCTGCTGCTCAATGCCGTCCTGACCGTCCGAGGCGGTGAAGCTGGATCCCATCGAAATGCAGGTTGGGAGATTTTTACCAACCAAATCATTGAAATGTTAAACACCCGGGAAGAACCTGTGATTTTTATTCTCTGGGGGCGGGATGCTCAAAATAAAAAAGCCCTGATTACCAACCCCCGCCATCCGATTATTGAATCCCCCCATCCCAGCCCATTATCTGCCCACCGGGGTTTTTTGGGCAGTCGGCCCTTTTCCCGAGCCAACGATCTACTGATGGCTCGCGAGGTTGAACCGATCGACTGGTGTATTAGAAATCTCGATACTCTGGATGAGTAAAAAAATAGCTCTGAAAATTACTTCAGAGCCATTCTTTTTCGAAGATCCACAATTTCTTCCAGACTAAGCTGCCCAGGAGCTGTTTTTCCCGTGCCAGCCGCAAAGGTCAGGGATCCGCCGCACAGATCCGGCGCAATTCGGGTGATTGCTCCCAATTCTCCCATGGCGATGGCAATCATCGGTTTTTGCGATTTCTCGTTATACGTGAGCGTCGCCTGGATTAAATGACGCACGTCATCCATTGATTGGGGCATCACCGCCAGTTTAAGCACATCGCCTCCAACATCCTCCATGGCTCTAAAAACAGCGCTGATTTCCTCTACAGACGGGGTTTTTTCAAAGTTATGATAGGAAACCAACCACTGGGTTTCACTCGTCTTTAAAGCCCCTTTAATCTGCCCCAGAAATGCAGGATCGCTGTTAAGTTCCACATCCACATAGTCAACCTGGTTACTTTTTATTGCGGCAATCACTGCGGCTGCCCGGATCTCATCGGTCGTTTCGCAAACGCCGCCTTCAAGATGACTGCGATAGGTATAGATTAGTCCCTGCCCTGGCATTCTGGTTTTTATCTCATTTAACAAATCCACTTCATCTTCTGCCGCAAGTAACTCCCCTGGCATGAAATGATCCCGGCGCCACTCCAGAAAATCACAGCCATTTGCCACCCCCACTTCAACATCAGCCAGTAATTCAGATCGATTGGTGCTGATCAATGGAATACAGGAGACAAACGTGTTCTTTTCGATTCTTTTTGATGCTCTTTCAATGTTCATAAATTTCATCCTTCCAAATCTTTCATCCATCATAGTAAACAACTATAATAACAACTATTATTTGTGGTTTAGCAGACCGATATTTTTGATTTCCACAGAGATGGTCCCATCTGGGTTGTTCTTAAACTCGATAATATCATTTCGCTTTAACTGATCCATGGGGATACTGATTTCAATACCGGTATCGGTAATAAATTTTTGTTTTCCCAATATCTTCTTTTCAATATTGGCGGTGACTGGAATCTTTTTATCAAAGAGCCCTTTTTCTTCCAAAGACGTCCTGAATCGTTCCTGGATGGTCGAATCTCCTGCAAAAACAACCTTAGCCAGGTTGTCCACGTCAATTTCACTTTCGGTTTCATAATCATCTGCCAGCACCGTTTTAGCGGCATTCAACTTTTCATAATCACCACCATATTCTCTGACAATCACTTCTTTGACAGTTTTATCGATAATGTCATAGGCTGTTTTTTCAGAGATTGCCGGCTCAGAAAAAATCAATTGACTGGAAATGTAATAATCCTTCTCGTTATTGATCAGATATTGCTTTTCCTTGAGCAACACCTCGTCGCTGGCCAGATTGATGAGAATAAACTCATCCAGTTTCTGACTTTCATTTGGCAGCACACAGGGCTGGACCAGGATGTCATTGGTCAAACCATGATCGGTATTGACATAATGAATATAACCCTGCTTGTAGTTAAATTTTAAAATACCCAAATAGGTTTCGTGCTCCACGTCGAAGTCCACAAAAACCAAATCCGCAGATGGTATTTCAATATTCTCCAGCATATAATCAAAAAATAACTGGGATATGTCAGAGCTGACCCGAATCAGCTCATGGGGATTATTTTTATAATCATTGATCCACTCTTTAAAAGGGCTGCCCGAACGAAAGACGGTCCGTTTGATTTCCGGATCATTCAGGGATCGCGCCACATGTTTTTCCACATACTCCTTTACCAACACCGTCATATTCAAGAGCATATCCGATAACACCGGGATATTTGCGTTGGTATCCAAAACATGTAAAATTGCTTTATTAATGCTGATTTCTGACTTCATTTCGAATTCCTATTCTAATTAGCTTTGAGAGACTAGCACTCAACTGCTTTTGAGTAAATAAAAAACAGCCACGAATGACTGTTTAAGCACGTTTATGGTACGCCCTG
>CAZEBY010000094.1:0-6699 GCA_964510565.1 uncultured Lachnospiraceae bacterium
GCGCTCGAAGATTTTGGTTGGAATCGCGATGACGTCAAGGAACAATTAGCGGTCTTTCTCAATGCCTTTTCGCGGGCCGACAATGCGCTTGACGGGGTAGCCTCGATTACGATTATCGGCGGCCAGAACAAACATCAGCAGCCGGAGCAGTTCAGTTTGACCATTACGGCGGGGGAGATTATCAGCATTGTCGGACCGACCGGATCAGGAAAAAGCCGTCTGCTCAATGACATTGAATGTCTGGCTCAGGGAGACACGCCAACGCGGCGGCATATCCTGGTGAATGGTGAGGCTGTCGATGAAATAAAGCGCTTTGAAATGGATGGTAAGCTGGTTGCCCAGCTGTCCCAGAATATGAATTTTGTGATGGATTTGACAGTCCGGGAATTTCTGGAAATGCATGCCAAATGCCGGCTGACCGCAAATGTCCGCGAGGTGGTCGCAACCTGTTTTGCCTGTGCCAATTTGTTGGCGGGTGAAAAATTTACCGAAGACACCAAAGTCACCCAACTCAGCGGTGGCCAATCCCGGGCCTTGATGATTGCCGATACCGCCTATATGAGTGATTCGCCGATCGTTCTGATTGATGAAATCGAAAATGCCGGCATTGATCGGCGAGAAGCTTTGTTTTTATTAGCCAAAAGTGAGAAAATTGTTCTGATCTCGACCCACGATCCACTGCTGGCACTGAGTGCCAACAAGCGAATTGTCATCAAAAATGGCGGGATTTCAAAAATAATCGAAACATCCGCAAGTGAAAAAGAGAGTCTGGAAGCGATCGAACAGCTTGATAATACCTTGTTAAAACTCCGTAATTCACTGCGGGCAGGGGAGTTGATAACCGAAAACGTATTTAACGGGGCGGATGATTGCCAGACCCTGAAAATGAAACCCCGCCGGCGCACTGTAAAACCGAGCGTAAAACACCCCGGACAGCCAATACCACGAAACGACGACAAGGAGGCAGCTTATGTGGGAACTCTACGATGAACTTATAGATGGCATCCCGGTCGATCTGACCGTTGATGCGCTGATCTGTGGCAAGAAGCGGATCTGCATTCAAAGCGGCAGCGGGATCGGTCTGGCCACCCCGCTCAAATGGGAAAGCCGGATGCCGCTGCTGACAAAAAATAAACTGGGCATGCCGCTTTGCGAGGTTGCCGCCTGTATCAAGTCATGGAATTTTCATGAGGCAGCCATCGGTGTGGCGGCGATCAATGCCTATTACAACAATCCTCAGGTGGCCAGTGTAAACGGGGTGGAATTCTCCGATCAGCTGCGGGTGGAAGACCGCCGGTATGATCCGTTTATTATGTCGCAAAATGATATCAAGGGCAAAAAAGTGGCCGTGGTCGGGCATTTTCCCTATATCGAAAAACTGATGGCACCGGTCTGTGATTTTTATATTCTCGAAAAAGAGCCGGAAGACGGTGATTACCCGATTTCTGCCTGTGAATACATTCTGCCCGACTGTGAGTATGTCTATCTGACCTGTTCATCAGTGATTGACAAGACCCTGCCGCGATTGCTAAAACTTTCGCAAAATGCCCGAAAGATTACCATCGTTGGCCCCGGCACACCGCTGGCGCCGATGCTGTTTAATCATGGGGTCAAGGATCTGTCCGGTTTTATTGTCAAAGATAATCAACGGGCGCTGCATATTGCAGCCGGGGCTGAATATGTCAAAATGTCTGTGGCCGGACAAAAAGTTGCCTTCAAAAAAGATCAGGCGGTGCAGGGATGAATTTTAATTGGAATGCCGACACCATCAAATGGTATCAGACGGCCAATGAATACACCGGTTTCTTTAAGAATCTCGCCGAGCTGATTCGCCCCCGACTGGAAGGCTGTAAAACACTTTGCGACATCGGTTGTGGCCTGGGTCTGGTGGATCTGGAATTGAGTCAGACATTAACGAGCATTACCTGTGTTGACCGTAACCACGCCGCGATCGAGGATCTAAAAAGCAGTATTAAAAAGCGCAAAATTGATAACATCACACCGCTACTGATCGATTGCGAACAGCTTGAGGGCCATTGGGATGCCATTATAATCAGTTTTTTCGGCAGTCATCAGTTGGAAAAATTTTTGCCATCCTGTCAAAAGCTTTTTGCCATCGTTGATAAAAAAAGTGGACAGAAACCGTATCTTGAAAAATACCGGAAGTTTAACCGAAATACCTGCACCAACGTCGAACAGGCTTTAAAACAAAAACGGATTAACTATGCGCTCGATGAAGTTACCCTTGAATTCGGGCAACCGCTGGTTTCTTTCGCGGATGCCCAGGATTTTGTCAGGACCAATTATACAGCCGTTGCGGAGGCGGATCTGAATCGATTTTTGGATTGCCAGCTGCTTGAAACAAATGAACCGGAATTCCCGTTTTACATTCCCAAAAGCAAGACAATCGGCATTTTTGAAGTGGAAGGAGCGTTGAGATAAATGCATATCTTTCTGACCGGTGAAATTCAGGTGGGTAAAACCACGATCATCAGAAAAATACTGGCAAATCTGGGTGCTGAATACGGTGGTTTTAAAACCTATTTTGGGCCCGATCGCGGCTCCGAGGATCGCTTTTTGTATATCAGTGCGGCCAATGAACCCGATCACTGCCGCGTTCAAAATGCTATCGTTAAGTTTCGCAAAGCTGGTGAGCCATTGGTGATGGATGAAAAATTCGATACGGTCGGGGTTGAACTGATCCGCACGGCTAGGCAGACGGCAAAGCTGATTGTGATGGATGAGTGCGGAAATCTCGAACGGCAGGCGGTTGCGTTTCAGGATGAAATATTAAAAACCCTGAATCAGGACGTCCCCGTGCTGGGGGTTATCAAACTAGCAAGCAGTGGCTGGACTGATTTAATCAGAAATCATCAGCAGGTTAAACTGATTACGGTGACGAAGGAAAACCGCGAGGCTTTGGCCGAAATCTTGGCGCATCACTTCGCATTGATTGATCAGTAGTCAAAAATCGATCTAAAAAATGAGCGTGACAACCTCCATGGAATGGTATCATCCGATTCTGTGGAGGTTTTGTGCGCTTTTAATGACAACATACAGAGAATTGTGAAGTCACTTGCCAATAATTTTTAACAAGATTTTTAAATCTATGTTATAATGAAATAAATTCGTGAGGGAGGTGAACGGATGAACATGATGCTAATCTGGTTGATTCTGTTTATTGTATTTCTGGTGGTGGAGCTAGTGACAGCCGGTGCCCTGGTCTCGGTCTGGTTTTGTGTCGGGGCTTTGGCAGCGTTGGTGGCGGCTTATTTTGGCGCCGGTATCGGGATCCAGATTACGCTGTTTGTGGTGGTTTCCCTGGGTTTGTTGTTGGTAACCAAACCGCTGTTAAAAAAATACATGGACCCTAAAATCGCAGCGACCAATGCCGACCGTATTCTTAAAAACCGGGGAATTGTCGAAGAGGAAATCAATAATCTCAAGGGACAGGGGGCCGTAAAAATTGACGGTAAATCCTGGACGGCCCGAAACGTGGATGGCGATGCCATCATTCCGGTCAACTCAGAAGTACTGGTTGTCGGTATTGAAGGTGTCAAGGCCATGGTCAGAATGACGAAAGAAGATTAAAAGAATCAGGAGGATACACTTATGTTTGGATTTATATTACTAATGGTATTGTTCATTATTTTTATCGTTGTAATCGTTGTGAATGCCAAGATTGTTCCCCAGGCCAATGCCTATGTGGTGGAACGGCTGGGTGCTTATCATAAAACCTGGGAAACCGGCTTTCATATCGCTATTCCGATAATTGACCGGATTTCCAAGCGGATCAGTTTAAAAGAGCGGGTAGCTGATTTTCCACCGCAACCGGTGATTACCAAAGACAACGTCACGATGCAAATTGATACGGTTATTTATCTACAGGTGACCGATCCTAAATTCTATATGTATGGGGTCGATAATCCCATGAAGGCAATTGAAAACTTAACGGCCACCACCCTGCGTAATATTATCGGGGATATGGAGCTCGATGCGACGCTGACCTCTCGGGATGTTATCAATACCAAGATGCGGGTGATTCTCGATGAAGCCACCGATCCTTGGGGGATTAAAATCAATCGGGTCGAGCTGAAGAATATTATGCCGCCAGAAGCCATCCAAAATGCTATGGAACGGCAGATGAAAGCCGAGCGGGAACGACGGGAAAAAATTCTTCAGGCCGAAGGGGAAAAAGCCAGTGCCATTCTGGTCGCCGAAGGGGAAAAATCCGCGGCGATCTTACAAGCTGAAGGTTTAAAAGCGGCGGCCATTCTCAGTGCTGAAGCTGATCGGGAAGCTCAAATTAGACGGGCTGAAGGGGAAGCCGAAGCGATTGTCACGGTTCAGGAAGCTGTCGCTAATGGGGTCAAAATGTTAAATGCCGCCGATCCGATTCAGTCGGTGATTGCGCTGAAGAGCTTATCGACCTTTGAAAAGGTCGCCGACGGTAAGGCTACCAAGATTATTATTCCTTCAGAGATTCAAGGCTTGGCCGGTCTAGCCACATCCCTCAGTGAAATTATGAAAGATCAGACCAAGGTTAGTCAATAGAGCATGAAAAAGTATAATCAATGACCATGAATGGGCAATGGAAAACACCAGTTATGTTTCCATTGCCTAAAGTTTTTTTAATCGACAAATTAAGAAAGAGGAAGATTTTGGTGATCAGTAATACACAGCTTATCAAACGTTTCATACCCTATTATCAAAAATACAAATGGATTCTATTGCTGGATCTGTTGTGTGCCACGTTGACCACTGTCTGCGATCTGGTGCTGCCGTTAATTGTGCGGTATATCACCAACGCAGCCATTAATGATCTGGTCAGCCTGACTGTGGAGATTGTCTTAAAACTGGGACTATTATATCTACTACTACGGCTGATCGATGCGGTAGCTCATTATTTTATGGCCGATGTCGGTCATGTCATGGGTGCCCGGATCGAAACCGATATGCGCCGCGATCTTTTTTCACATCTGCAAAAATTGTCTTTTTCCTTTTACAGCGATACGAAAATTGGACAGCTGATGTCCCGGATCACCTCAGATCTTTTTGATGTCACCGAATTTGCCCATCATTGTCCCGAGGAGTTTTTTATTGCAGGCTTGAAAATTGGGGTATCATTTGGGATTTTGGCCAGCGTAAATATCTGGCTGACTCTGATTATTTTCGCAGCTTTGCCGGTGATGCTCTTGACGACCACTTATTTTCGGAAACGGATGCGCCGGGAAATGATGCAATCTCGGGTCAAGACCGGGGATATCAATGCCCAGGTGGAAGATAATTTGCTGGGAATCCGGGTAGTCAAGTCTTTCGCCAATGAAAACATTGAAGAGCTGAAGTTTGAAAAGGGGAACAATCAGTTTCTGGAAGTTAAAAGAAAAACCTATCGTTATTTCGCCGGTTTTCAGACTACTACTAGACTTTTTGACGGTTTGATGTATCTGCTGGTGATGGTCTGTGGAGGGCTCTTTATGATCAACGGGGCCATCAACCCAGGGGATTATGTGGCCTATCTGATGTATGTTACGACCTTGCTGGCTTCAATACGTCGGATTGTTGAATTTGCCGAACAGTTTCAGCGCGGCATGACCGGATTTGAACGGTTTATCGAAATTCTTGATGAACCAACCGAATATGAAAACCAGGCCAATGAGGTGGAACTGACCGATGTGGTCGGGGATATCCGTTTTGAAGACGTCAGCTTTCAATACAACGATGGCGGGGATGCGGTGCTATCACATATTGATGTTGAGGTGAAGGCTGGCCAGAATATTGCCATTGTCGGACCGTCCGGCAGCGGCAAAACGACCATGTGCCATCTGATTCCGCGGTTTTACAATGTCACTTCCGGCCGGATCCTGATTGATGGGCAGGATATCCAGGGTCTGACTCTTCATTCGCTGCGAACCCAGGTCGGAGTGGTTCAGCAGGACGTTTATCTTTTTTCGGGGACGGTCTATGAGAACATCGGCTATGGTCGGAATGATGCCGACCGGGATAGCGTGATTCAGGCGGCTAAACACGCTGGGGCCCACGAGTTTATTGAAAAACTGCCCCAGGGCTACGATACCTATATCGGCGAACGGGGGATCAAACTTTCAGGCGGTCAGAAGCAGCGAATCAGTATTGCCCGGGTATTCTTAAAAAATCCGCCGATTCTGATTCTCGATGAGGCTACCTCGGCTTTGGATAACGAAAGCGAACGGCTTGTTCAGGAATCCCTAAAAGAGCTGACACAGGGACGAACGACCTTTACCATTGCCCATCGCCTGACTACGATCAAAAATGCCGACTCAATTTTGGTGCTGACGGAAGACGGGATTATCGAAAAAGGTTCCCATGAGGAACTGCTCCGGGAAGAAGGGGTCTACTACGATCTCTACCAGATGTATCGCGAGCTGGATGAATTAAACGAAGAATTTTAGCCGTTCATATTGCCGCAGTTGTAGCCAGCCAGATCCAGGGTGATGGTTTTGAGACCGAGGTTTTTCAGGGTGGCAATCAGGGGCTGGCGGTTCTTTATGATCGTTGAAAAATCATCGGGGGCGCATTCAATTTTAGCGGTATCGCCTAAAAGCCGTAGCCGGTATTGGCTTAAACCCAGAGATTTGAGAAAATCCTCCCCAGCTTCAATAGCCGCCAGGGCGGTCGGGGTGATCGGGGTATTGGTGGGGATTCGGGTGGCCAGGCAAG
>CAZEBY010000095.1:0-6639 GCA_964510565.1 uncultured Lachnospiraceae bacterium
GATTTTTCATCTGATCTTTTGAAATACCAATTCCCGTATCCCAGATTTCAAATCGCAGTCGAATCTGGTTCTGGTCCTGATCAATAATCCGGGCCACGATCTTAATGCTCCCTTCGTCGGTAAACTTAACTGCATTACTCATTAAATTAAGTAATATTTGACCAAAACGAACCGAATCCCCCTGCACCACCGCTGGAATTTGATTGACATCGACCAGCAGGTGGAGATTTTTTTTAGCCGCTTCATCGCAGAGAAGCTTGCACACCCGGTCAATTTCCCGGGCGGGTTCAAAATCATGGCTATCAATCTGCATTTTTCCGGCTTCTATTTTTGAAAGATCCATAACATCATTAATCATCTGCAGCAAGCGATTAGCCGCCTCAGTCAGCTTGTCAAGCTGCTCTGCCTGGCGTCGTGTCAACCGATCATGTTTGATCAGATGCGCCAGTCCGATGATATCATTCATCATCGAATGGGTTTCATGACTCATATTTGACAAAAACGCGCTTTTTGCCTGACTGGCCGCTTCGGCTTCAAGCTTTGCCATTTCCAGCTCGGTCGTTCTGGAAATAACCATCTCTTCGAGATGCTTCTGGTAAGCCTCCAGTTCTTCCAGATAATGGATCCTTTCAGTCACATCCTGAACAGTTCCCCAACTGGCAATCACATCGCCCTGCTGATCCTGCTCAAACTCAAAGCGTTCTTCGACCCAACGTATTTTTTCGTCAACTACAATCCGGTGAAGCACCACAAAGGGCTGAGCTTTCTCGGATTTTTGTTTCCAATTTTCGGTGATTTTCTGACGGTCATCGGGATGAACAAAATCCAAATATGATGCGAAGGTTAATGGCGTTCCGATTTCGACTCCATAAATACGATAGGTTTCATTGGACCAGGTCAGTCGATCTGCTTTCATATCGAAATGCCAATGCCCCGTTTTGGAAACCTCCTGAGCCCGATTTAAAAAAGCTTCACTTTGCCGCAATGCCTTTGCGATCTCCATGCGTTCACGGTTTAAAAAGGCTGTTCCGATTTGATCTGCAATTTGACAACCAAAGGCAATATCTTCATTTTTCCATTTGTGTTTTTTTAAGACATTGGCAAAGGCGATAACCCCCCGGGGACGACCATTAAAGATAATACTGCTCGCCAGCAGCGAGGTCATCTGCAACGGTTCCATATACGATTTTACAAACGCTTTTTTTTCTAAATCTCGAGCACCATAACTGATATCCAGATAGCGATTATTGATTAAATAATCAAACATCATCGGATTTTCTGATTTTTTGATCACCAGCTTCTTAATATGGCTTTTATCCGCTGTTTTATAGAGATCAATACATTCAAGAAGTGTTTGATCCTCATTGTACTCCCAAATTGACACCCGCTCATGTCCCAACCGTTGTGCCAGCAATTCGGTAATCGCTTCCGAAAAGCCTTCAATATCGCCACAAATCCCCGATTCCAGCTGACTGATTTCGCGGATTAGCTGGATATGTAAACGCAGTTGCTCTGTCAGCGCGTTGTGTTCAAAACCTTTTTCTGAACCTTGATCGTTCATATGACTCACCACCCCTTCTCAGCCTGACTTATATCCTGTCTGAATACCTCAATTTCCGTTTTGAAGGCTTCATCATTAACAATTGCCATCCCACGCTTTTTCATATTTCATCTCCGAAAATAAAAAATTAAATAACGACTTGCCGTTATTATTTACCCCTTCTGCATGTCATCAAACATAAATTTCTGATTGATCGACCTGGATAAACGGCCGGAAGCACCCGAACGAAGTGAGCAAACGCTGCCGAAATTGGTTTATCTACTTCAGTGGGCCGGCCCCAGTATCCTGGCCAGATCCTGAAGATCTGCTGCATGAATGATCGCCAACACCTCATCGGCCGTCAGTAATTCGGTATGGCCGTGGGGAATAAGCAGCTGACCGTTTCTGATGATGGCCACGATTACGCATTCCGTGGGCAAACCCAACTCTCTGACAATCTTTCCCACTGCCCGGGATGACGGATGCACCTTTTCCTCCACCAGTGAGAACTGGCCCTGGTTGAGCTTCAGCAGGGTCATCATATCCCCCACTGACATTTCTTCGGCCACCAGCGTGGCCATCAGCTCGGCCTGATTCAGGGCCACATCCACCCCCATTTCCGGGGTGAATAGCCAGGCATTCTTGGGATTTTTAATCCGGGCCAGAATCCGTGGCACCTGGTACTCCAGTCGGGCAATGGTGGCCGCCACCAGATTGATCTCATCGGCCCCGGTCACCACTGCCAGCACATCGGCCGAACGAATCCCCGCGGCTTCCAGCACCTCTGGATCAGTGCCACTGCCTAATACCAGCACCTCTTCGGGCAGGTCACAACCCAGCCGTTCCATTTGATGCGTTCTGATTTCAATCAGCTTGACCTGATGGCCGCCGTTTTGCAGCAGCGCGGCCAGATAAGCCCCGACCTTGCCGCCGCCTACGATTATTACTTTCATGATTGCTTCCCCTTTTCTAGCTTAATCCCAGCAGTGATTTAAGCCGGTCTCCCGATTCTGTGGCCACCGCCAGGTGAACCAGATCACGGTTTTCAAACACCGTACTAATCACCGGGATAATCGAACGGTTGCCGCGACTGATCGAAACCACACTGACTTCTCCGGGAATCGTCAGTTCCCCAACCCGGCGCCCCACCAGTAAGGCCGGTATTTCAATTTCCATAATATCCACGTCGCCATTTCCGATGCTCATTGCCACATTAACCGGCGAAAAACTGAGCAGATCGGCCACCCGATTGACGCCCCAGGACATCGGGTCAAAGACCTGCAGTCCCAGGCGCCGATAAATTTCAGCTTTCCGGGGTTCATGAAGGGCCGAGACGACCCGGGGAACCCCAAAAATCTGGCTGGCGATCCGGGCGGTCAGGGCATTAGCCTCATCGTTGGAGGTTACTGCTGCCAGCGAATCCGTCCGTTCTATCCCGGCGTTTAGCAGTACCTCCCGATCAAATCCCACGCCGGCAATGGTTCTGCCTTTGAATCCGGTGCCCAAATGCTTAAAGGTCAGCGGTTCCTGATCAATGACAATGATGTCATTGTCGCTTTGACTTAGCTTCATGGCTAATCCTGATCCGATTCGGCCGCAGCCTACAATGATGGTTTTCATTTAGCTCTCCCCTTTCATAACTTTGCGTTGTAAACGGCGCCGATCCCCATATCTCAGAACGGCTTTGCGCAGTTCATCAATCAGAACCACGACCGGCACCCACATAAACAGATAGGCCCATTGACTCAACCCGATTGGCGCCGTATTAAAGATCTGGTGCAAAAATGGGGTATAGATCAGAATCGAATAGACGGTCAGTTCACAGACAATCCCGGTTAGAATCATATGGTTGCTAAACAACCCCACTTTAAACACCGAGGCCCGTTCGGTTCGACAATTAAAGACAATCCCGATTTGGGTCACCACAATGGCTCCCAAAGTCATGGTAGTCGCCATTCGGTAGATCACCCCTGAATCTGCCATCGGTACCGCTGGCCAGCCATTCTGCCAATACAGGAAGAAAAAGGCCGACATCGCAATCACTCCTTCCATGATCCCATAGAATAAAAACGCCCGGATCAACAGGGGACGATTGAGCAAATGTTCTTTTCGGGAGCGCGGTGGCCGCTGCATTACCCCTTCCTCCGGCAGTTCAACCCCCAGGGCGATGGCCGGAATCATGTCGGTGCCCAGATCCACCGCCAGAATCTGCATGACCGTCAGCGGTAGCGGGATCTGGCCTTTGGCAAATAAAAACACGATAAACGGTACCGCCTCGGGAACATTACTATTTAAAATATAGGTCGCAAATTTGCGGATATTGTTGTAAACGCCCCGACCTTCTTCCACCGCATTGACAATCGAGGCGAAATTATCATCAGTGAGAATCATATCAGCGGCTTCCTTGGCCACATCGGTTCCGGAAATCCCCATGGCGATCCCAATATCGGATTTTTTGAGGGCTGGTGCATCATTGACACCATCCCCGGTAACGGCTACCACATTGCCCATTTCCTGAAGGGCGGTAACCACCCGCAGCTTTTGTTCCGGTGCTACCCGGGCAAAAATAATCTCCTGGGACAGCGCTTTTTTGAGACGCATATCATCGATTTCGTCGAGCTCAACGCCAGTGATGATCTGGGGCTGAGCTCCCTGAATAATTCCAATCCGTCGGGCAATACTTTCAGCGGTTAAACCATAGTCGCCGGTAATCATAATAATTTTTATCCCGGCCTGATGGCATTTTTTAACTGCCGCTGCCACTTCCACCCGGGGCGGATCGGCCATTACGGTCAGTCCGAGAAAAGTCATCTTATTTTCAATCAGCTCCGGGGTATAATCGCTAAGGCGCTGTGGCAAACCCATGTCCGTTGTTAACACCCGCATTGCCACCGCCAAAACCCGAAGACCTTGGCGGGCATAGTCGTCATTAGCTGTCATAATCTTTTTGCGGGTCTCTGTATCCATCGCGACCGCTTCGCCGTCTTTAAGATAATGGCTACACAAATCCAGCACCTCTTTGGGTGCCCCTTTAATATAGGCCAGTTTTTCCAGATCCGAGATTTCTCTGGACGCCTGATGGATCGTGCTCATCCGCTTGCGCTGAGACTCAAAGGGCAGCTCCCGGAGTCGGGGACTGCCAAGAATTTCCTGATCCAGATCAATTTTACCCTTCCGGGCGGCCACCACCAGGGCGGCCTCTGTGGGATCCCCCAGAATACTCCAATGATTGATTTCCGGTGATGGCGGCAATAAGCGGGAATTATTGCAGAGGCTGGCGGCCAGCAAAAGAGTACGCATGTCGCTGTTTTCAGCCAGTGAAATTGGATTCTCACCTGATAACATTTCCCCTTCCGGAGCATAGCCAACGCCGGTTACCTTAATCTGCTGATTGACCATCCAGCAGTCGCTGACCGTCATTTCATTCTGGGTCAGGGTTCCGGTTTTATCGGTGCAGATCACTGTGGTGCAGCCCAGCGTTTCAACGGCCGATAAGCGCTTGATCAGGGCGTTGCGTTTGGCCATCCGCTTGACGCCCATGGCCAGGGATAAAGTCACTGTTGGCAGCAGTCCCTCGGGAATAAAGGCAACAATCATCCCCATCGCAAATATAAAGCTTTCGGTCACATTGACATGGGCCAGTAATACCGCCAACACAAAAAAAATGACACCCATGCTGATGGCCATGGTTGAAACCAGCCGGGTAATCCGGCCCATTTCAATCTGCAACGGACTTGGCACTTCCACCATGTTCTGGGTCAGATCGGCAATTTTTCCGAACTCGGTATTCATCCCGGTGGCAAAAACTACTGCCTTGCAGGCCCCTGAAGCCGCATTGGTACCGGCAAAAATCAGGTTGGGCTGTTCTGCCCTTCCCAGATCACTACGGCACCCAACATCCTTGCTCTTATGGGCCGGATGCGACTCCCCGGTCAGGATCGACTGATCGGCTCTGAAATCATTGTCCTCCACCAGACGGCTGTCGGCTGAAATCCGATCGCCCTCAGACAGAATGATCAGATCTCCGGGGACCAGCTCCTCAGCCAGAATTTTGACTTCTTTTCCCTCCCGGATCACCCGGGCATAGGTTGGCAACAGCTGTCCCAACGCTTCAATCGCTTTTTCAGCCTGAAACTCCTGCCAGAAGCTGAACAGTCCATTGATGACATTAACCAGCCAAATGGCAATCGCCAGTTGGGGCAGCTGGGCTATCAGGGCCACCACGCCGCCAATCCATAACAGGATCGCCATCAGATGGGTAAAATTGGCCAGAAATTTCCAGATCAGCGGTTTGCCCTTCTTTTTCTGAATGCTGTTCTCTCCAAAATGGGCCAGTCGTGCTGCCGCTTCGTCAGAGCTCAGGCCTTGTCCACTTGTTTTTAGCGCAACATACACATCCGCAACGGATAAGCTCTCAATGGGTTTTTCTGAAACCGCTCCCATTGATTCGTAATCAGTCTGCTGCATCGTCAATCACCCTCTTTTTTAATATCATTCTGCAATTTTTCTCGGGAAAAATCGGTCTTTAGTTTTTGTATACCCATGACTCCGGCTATCCAATCAATTTTTCACATTTTCATTCTGGCTCTATCCTAATTATATTTTTGGTGCTTTCTATCCCATCAGTCATATATTGCAATGAGATTACCGACGCGAAAGTCATAAAAAGTAATTGAGAAGATAAAACAGAATGAACAATCGTTATTAATTATAAGCAGAAAAATTTTTATTCTTAACACCTTGACGAAATTGTGCTGATCTCATATACTGATACTAATTTGTATCAATGAAAGGTGGCTAACCGATGGACGCAACCATTTTTACTACAATGCTTACGGATCGCAGCATGACCGATTTAAAAAAAATGCAGCACAAATATTCCCCGGAACAAGTTGCCGAATTTATTTCGATCGTAAAGACGTTTTTTTACAAAAAAATTCCCCTTTCGGATTTTAACCAAAATCCACTGGTTTATCTTGAAAGCCACACCCAGATCAGCCTCAATACGCCCAAAACTCTGCTGACGAAACGACCGGAAGGTGAGCCTTACAGTTATCAGGCGATGGCCGATGAAATTCAGTCATCCCTAATGATAGAAA
>CAZEBY010000096.1:0-6393 GCA_964510565.1 uncultured Lachnospiraceae bacterium
TTATTCTGTGATTGCCTGATGAATTTTGATTTTTATTTGATTATTATGAAATGGGGAAGTTTTGTTTCTCATGTGTTTTAATCTGTGAGATGTATATAAAAACAACAGGAGGCGCAAGCGGGAGCTGTCAATTGAGTCGGAGGCTGGAGCAGGATATGGTGATGTTAGCGCTGGCGTTGAAAGAACGTTTCTTTCGTTAGGGCTATCAAACTGTGATATACTTGAAAAAATGGATGTGTTATCAGAAATGGCAAGTTGCTTTAGAGCATTTGGAACCTTGTTTGAAAGGATAGGAAGGGTGATATCGATGGAAAAACAGAACTTCGGTTGGAATTTGGAAAATAGTTATGCAAATTTGCCTAAATTATTTTATACCCCGCTTGAATTAGCGGCGGTAAGTGCGCCGAAACTGGTTATTTTAAATCAGCGCTTAGCTGAAAATCTTGGTTTGAATGCGAAAGCGCTGATGAGTCCGGATGGGATCAATATTCTGGCGGGCAAGGCCGTACCGGCAAATGCTAAACCGATCGCCCAGGCTTATGCCGGCCATCAATTTGGCTATTTCACCATGCTCGGGGATGGTCGGGCAATGCTGATCGGCGAACAGCTTACCCCAGCCGGTGAGCGCTTTGATATCCAGCTTAAAGGATCCGGAAAAACGCCGTATTCCCGCAGCGGCGACGGCAAAGCGGCACTGGGGCCGATGATTAGAGAATATCTGATCAGCGAAGCGATGTATTATCTGGGAATTCCGACATCACGTAGCCTGGCGGTGGTGACAACCGGTGAACCGGTGTATCGCGAAAAAACCCTTAAAGGGGCGGTTTTGACCCGGGTAGCGGCCAGTCATATTCGGGTCGGCACCTTTGAATACGCAGCGCAATGGGGAACATCGGCTGATGTCAAAGCGCTGGCGGATTATGCGATTAAACGCCATTTTCCCTGGCTCCAGTCAAAACAGAATATTTATCTTGGTTTATTGGACGAAGTCATCAAAGCGCAGGCGGTTCTCGTTGCGAAATGGCTGTTGGCGGGCTTTATTCATGGGGTTATGAACACCGATAATGTCGCCATCAGTGGCGAAACCATCGATTATGGGCCCTGCGCTTTCATGGATCACTATGATCCGAACAATGTATTTAGTTCCATTGATCTGCAGGGACGCTATGCCTATCGGAATCAGCCAACGATCAATTTATGGAATTTAGCCCGCTTTGCCGAAACCCTGATTCCGATAATCGATGAAAATCAGCAACAAGCCCTACACTTCGTTGAAGCATCACTACGCAACTTTGCTTCATGCTATCAGGCCGAGTGGCTTCAGGGAATGCGCCAAAAGCTGGGAATGGTCAATGAAGAGCCGCAAGATGAAAAGTTGATTGCCGAGTTATTGGGATTAATGAAGCAGTATCAGAGCGACTATACCAATACCTTTGTTGATTTGACCCTTGATCAAGCCCAATCGTCGGAATTATATGAAAGTGATGCCTTTAACGATTGGTTGGGCAGGTGGAAGGCACGCCTGGAAAGACAGCCTTTGACGCATCAAGCCATCAAGGACTTGATGAAGCAAGCCAATCCGGTAGTTACACCAAGAAATCATCAGGTAGAAAAAGTCCTGCAAGCGGCAACCGAGCAAGATGATTTAAAGCCTTTGCAACATTTTTTGGAAGCCCTTCAAGCCCCCTACGATTACGATGCATTTAATCATGAATATCGGATCCCGCCGGATCCGTCGAATGGTTCCTACAAGACCTATTGTGGGACGTGATTTTTAAATAAAGCGTGCGATAAATAAGAACGCAGCCGGCATGACAAGCGAAATGCTCCCCGGCCACACTCGGGACGAAAAATTACTCTTATTTGGTTATTTATTACTGCTCATTAGCCGGATATTACTCTTTTCAGGTCAAATATTTCCGGACCAGTACAAATTAAGTTGGTGTGATAAAAACGCTGTGATTTTTATTATCGATCCATGTCGAAGTTGGTGAACCGGTCTATTTTTGTTCAATCCGTATTTTCCGTGCGGGATTCAGTTAAAAAATGGAATTTTATCAATAAATAACCATGCTTGATCCTCTAGCCGATTCGCTGACCAACATATAAAACGCTCGTAAAAGTATTATTTTTCTGATGATACTTCTACAATTTTGTGAGTTGATTTTTGAAAGTTGATCACAAAAAAATACAATGACGAATTGTATAAAACATCACAAGCAGTTACGTTTGTAACGGTTTCTTTTTATTCGACATTGGACAGTTTCAATTTTTGCATGAATTACACAATATTTTCTCATAAAATGTTATTTACTTTTTTCGGTTGTTATGTCCTCCAAACTTATGATGTGTTTTAGGGAACACGAACACTATACAAAAAATTATTTCTATGCTATACTTCTGCAAACGATTCATTAAAGTCGTAACTTGTTTAGGAGGAAAATAGTGTGAACGGTTTTTTGACCCCGAAAGAGATCAATGAGGGTATGGTGACCAGCGGAAAAGTTAAGGCCGCCCTACCGATTGGCAAAATGCTGTTACTGGGTATTTTTGCTGGGATGTATGTTGGATTAGGTGCATATGGATTCACCATTGTTACTTCTGGTGCCGGTAGTGGTTTTGAGGCAACCTTGGCAAAATTCATTGGTGCTGGTGTTTTCCCAGTTGGTTTGATGCTGATTGTTTTTTGTGGAGCAGAGTTGTTTACCGGAAACTGTACATTGACTTTAGCTTTATTCAAAAGAGAGATCACCCTTGGCGCCTTGCTGCGCAATTTAACGGTTGTTTATTTGGCAAATTTTGTCGGTTCAGTGTTATTAGCCTGGCTGCTTTTCAAAAGTGGCGTATACAGCGGGGAAGCGATGACGGCCAAAGCGATTGGTATTGCTGAAGCAAAAACGGCGATTCCTTTGGTGCCGATCATTATCCGCGCGACATTTTGCAACATCTTAGTGGTGCTGGCCGTAATGATGCAAGCGGGTGCCAAAGATATTATCGGAAAAATATTCGCGATTTGGTTCCCGATTATGCTTTTTGTTCTCGCCGGATTTGAGCATTGCGTCGCCAATATGTTCTTTTTACCGATCGGATTATTTTTGGGAGCAGACATTACCTGGAGTCAGATTATAATCAATAATCTCATTCCGGTAACAATTGGCAATGTCATTGGTGGCGCCTTTGTCGTTCCCGGGGTCTACTACTATACCTATCTGCGGACAAATAAAGCGGCAATTAATCTCGCTTCAGAACCGGCGGTAGCGACAACGGTCAAATAGGCTGCTTTGTAAAGTCGGGTAGGTGGATTTTCATTAGTTGATCAGCCGCCCGGGCGCATCACTTATCGAAACGTCCCCTTGCCATGGGGAGGGGTATGACAAACGATATGGCCTGCTTGGCATGTCAATCATGAAGTAATAAAAAACACCGCTGACAATCACATGACAGCGGTGTTTTTCAATATGTGCAAAACTACATCTGAAACATTGCTCCCTTAGCGGGGATCCCGGCGGTGGCAATCAGTCGCTCGATGCCTTCCATGGCCAGACTGACGGTGCTTTCAACGTGGATGAAATCATTGGCGCTGCGGTCGTAGAGAATATTGCCCTGCGCCGGAAACTCATCGTCGCCGTCCCAGAACAAAAAACGCAGCGGGATACAGGCGAAGGAAGCAAGCTGATAGCCGACCTCGGAATGACCCAACCGTACGCCGCCAAGGGCTTCACAGGCAGCCGCAAGCTGTTCGGCTTGGCCACAGAAGGTTTCGGCAAAGGGTGTCAGCACGTGTTTTTCAAAGGCACTGCTAAACGGTGAGGCGCCGCTTAATTCGCGAAAGGGTACCCAATTGTCTAAAAAACGGGCTCCGGGTTTGACAAAACCGAACAGGGTATAGATGTTTAGTTGGCTGATCCGCTCAGCTGCTTTAAGGTCAGCAAGGGTAACAATATGTCCACTTTCCTTGTGTACCCCGAACTTGCGGTCAAACAGAGATAGGCTCAGATAGTCGCCAGTGTCTTCAAGTTCCGGAAGCTTTTCTTTCAGTTGCGCCTGATCCATTGTCAGAAAGCGCAGTCGCCAGTCTTCACAGGCTTTTAAATAATTGTTGGTTGTATCGTTTAACATGATTAATCTCCTTTGGGATGGTCATAGCCATTAAGAATATTGTCATAGTTTAACAGGATTGGTGGTGTAACTCAAGCAGCAAATGTCCTGGCGCGGCCGCGATAAGGGCGGATGCGAGGGTTTGAAGTGGCTGCGCGTTTTTTGGCCTTTTGTTTACTGCTCTGAAGTGATACAAAAAAGACATTAAATCGATAATTAAACGGCGCTTTCTCATTAACGACAGGATTAACACGTTTTGCTGCCGGTTAATGTTTTATCTTTTAAAGATTTACGGTAACAATGGCTTATTTATGTTCTTTCAAGTAGTTGGCTGATCGCTCTTCAGCGTTGGCGCGAAGATTGAAATAGTAGAACGGAAAATCATAGGAGTGGAAGACGCCCCGCCCGAAGGTGCCGCCTCCCGGCGCATATTGATCGACATTGACAGTGCTGCAGATCAGGACATTTTTAGTGTTGTCAACTTGGGCATCAGCAAAGTTCATCACCTTGACTGGGCTGCCATCGGCATTTTTAACTACGGACCCGTCGGCATTTAATTGCAGTGAACCGAGATTGTCCGAGGCTGGTGCGACCGTTTCCGCGGTGGTCCAGCTGATCGGATTGATCACCCGGGCGGTGGGCAGAACCACGCCATCCGATCCTTCAATGGTGGGGGCCTGGGTGTTGTAGGAAATAATGACGCCAGTGTCGCCGGAGCTGCTGGCAAATTTGAGATTCGGGTTATCGGCCAGGTAGTCATCGGTGATCGAATAGCCAAGGACATAGGCGGCTACCATCCGTTTGTAAACATCCGGGTGTTCTTTCATATAATCCTGGAGGATATAGATCATCACGTTGGAGCCCTGGGAATGGCTGGCCAGAATAAAGGGACGGCCATTGTTGTAATGCTCGATATAATATTCAAAGGCGGCAGTGGCATCGGTCAACGGTACGCCCTTAACAATGTCCTGTTGTTCTTCTAAATCCATGGCCAGGGTCGAGCTGGCGTCGTCCTGACGGTAGAAGGGGGCAAAGATATTGGCCGAGGTTTCAAAAGCCGTGGCCTGTCGTTCGTAGGCCAGTTTGGACTGTTGCAACATGACCGGATTGTCGATTTCGCAGATAATCGGATCATCGGCATTGACTTTGGCCCAGGCGGAGGGGTACAGGTAAAACACATCCACCTCTTTGGTTATTTCAGTGGGAACATTCAGCCAGTGTTCGCTCTGGCTGTAATCAGTGGGTACGATGGTATCCGAGGTTTCGGTCTGGGCACCATCTTTTTTGGCGGTGGTGCATCCGGCAATAGTCAGACTACAGATGATCAAGGCCAGGGAAATAGATAGAATGATTTTTCTTTTCATGTTGAGCTCCTTTGTTTTTGATTTTATAGAATGAGAGTTATCGTTTTCAGTATAATGGAAAATGTGTAAAAAGTATAGCGGAATAATCGCGGAAGAACATAAAATACTGATGTTTACGAAAAATGTTGTCTATCGCTTCCCAGCCAGCTGAAAATGAGATAGCGGGCCAAACTGGCAGCACAAAAAAAGCCGCGATTATTAACCGACTTTGAATGCGCTCGTTCTATTTGCTTTTTACTCAGCCGCTGCGGCAACATCTGCTTTTTCAAACTGCAGCTTACACCAAAAGAACACCGCTTCTGATAAGTCAGAAAGACCGGCTGGATCGAACAAACCAGAATTCTGGTAAATTCTCTGGCATTTAAACCTTCGATGCCGATTGTTTTGGTAATTTCCAGTGCTAATCGAGGATGGCGTCCTTTTTGATTTTTATTTTAGGTGGCATGGTGTGAAGTCTTTTCAAAAAATACAAATATGTGAAAGACAATGATAAATAAAGATAAGTGATAGTGTTACGATACGTGTTATAATAAAATCATCTTAAAAAGTTGCCAAATTAAAATGATGGGAGAAAGACCGATGGATACCGTTGAGCGTTTTGTCAAAGCCCAGGAAGAAAGTTATGGGCAGGCACTAACAGAAATTAAAAATGGTCGCAAGTGCAGCCATTGGATGTGGTATATTTTTCCCCAGCTTAAAGGCCTGGGCCGGAGTGAAACGGCCCGCTATTATGGAATTGCGAATCGGGCGGAAGCCAATGCATATCTGGCCCATCCGCTGCTGGGGCCACGGCTGTTGGAGATTTCCGGCGAACTGTTAAAACTTCAGTCCAGTGATGCCAGGGCAGTGTTGGGTCGACCCGATGATCTGAAGTTGAAATCATCAATGACGCTGTTTTATCTGGTCGATGGAAATCCGATCTTTAAGGCGG
>CAZEBY010000097.1:0-6391 GCA_964510565.1 uncultured Lachnospiraceae bacterium
GCTTTCCAGATTTCCAGCTCTTTGGTGTTGGTGCCGGATTTATCATCGCGGGAGACAAAGGTTGATGGGACTGCAGCAATAGCCGTAAAGGCTTTGGCGGCATCACCGTTAGCCGTTGTTTTGACCTTAGCCGGGTCTTCTTTGGGTCCCAGCACCACAAAATCGTTGTACATGACGTCAAAACGTTCCACACCATAACCATCTTTGATAAATTGATCTTCCTGAGATCGGGCGTGAACCAGAAGCACGTCGGCTTCACCAGCTTTTCCCATTTCCATGGCTTTACCGGTTCCCACGGCGACAACCTTGACGGCAATCCCGGTTTGGGCTTCAAAGTTGGGTAAAATCACTTCCAACAAGCCACTGTCCTGGGTGCTGGTGGTGGTGGCAAGAATAATTTCCCCATTGGAACCGGCTTCTAAATCTTTCTTTGCCGGGGTGCAACCCAGAGCACTGAGGGCAATGGTGCAAACAAACAAAACCATAACCAATACTGACAATTTCTTTTTCATTTTCTTCCTCCTAAAATATTTTATCAAAAGAGTGGTTGCTCTTGAGATGACAATAAAAAGAAGTGAATCCAAAAAAAATTATCGATTGCTCAAAAAACAATCGATAATTCTGCGTTAACTATCCTTTACACACTGGAAAGCATCGTCATTTCTAACGATACTCTAACGATTGATAAACCATAGAAAACCGTAGGTTCAGCAATTCGGATTGTTTGTTTTCACTGTGAAACCATATTTAATTGGATTTATTCTATCAAATCAGAAAGTTAGAGTCAAGGCGGTCGAGATAGTGGTGTTATTAATCAAATAGATACCCAGTTACAAATCCTTTAATCATGACAAGTAGAATAGACCATGAAAAAAAGATCTGAAACCGGATGAAATATGCAGAAAATTGATCAGAAACTGTACGTTTTTTTATCCTTATTTTAGTATCATTTTTTTAAAAGTCTTTTTCCATGACATTTTTGCCCAACCGTTGACAGACAAAAAATCTGATGATACCATGAATCAATCAGACAGATCTAGAATTTTGGATAAAGGAAGATGTGATGAAGACAATAAGAGTATGTGTTGGCAGTGCCTGTCATGTAAATGGGTCGTATAAGGTGGTAAAGGCGATGAATCAGATCATTGATCAGCGGGAGTTGGGGGATGAGGTTGAACTGGTAGGGTCGTTTTGTATGGGAAAATGCACCGAGGGTGTGGCGGTGGAATGTGATGAGATCATCTATGCGGTTACTGTTGAGAATGTCGCAGAAGTTTTCGAAAAAATTATGGGGGAAAAATAATTGAGTATCATCAATTTTTCAAAAAATAAATGTCGCAATTGTTATAAATGCATCCGGAATTGTCCGGTGAAGGCCATTAAGCTCAAAGACAAGCATGCCCAGATTATTCAGTCCATGTGTATTGGTTGTGGGGTCTGTATTGCTACCTGTCCCCATAACGCCAAAGAAATCCACAGTGATGTTGATACCATCAAGCAATGGCTGAAAACTGAGCAGGTGGTGCTAAGCTTGTCGGCGGTATTCCCGACAGCCTATTATCTGGATCATCCCCGGCAATATCTGGGAATTCTTAGGGAACTGGGCTTTACCATTATCGAGGAAACCTCGATTGGGGCCGAGGTGGTGGCCAAAGCCTACGCTGATGAGTATCACAGTGACAAGAAATTTATTATTTCATCATCCTGTGCAGCGATCAAAAACCTCATCGAAATCTATTATCCCCAGTATCTCTCATCCTTGAGTCGCCAGGTTTCACCGATGATTGCCCACGGCAAGATCCTGCGGGAAAAGTATCCCAATGCCAAAATTGTCTATGCCGGTTCCTGTCTGGCTAAGAAAATGGAGGTTCACGACAAGGATGTCCGAGGGATCATTGATGGGGTGTTAACCTTTGATGAAATTGATGCCTGGATTAAAAAGGAAAACATCGTTCCCAATAAAATGCCGATGGAAGAATTCGACGCCATCGGTACCAATACCGGACGGCTTTATCCGATTACCGGGGGATTAGCTAAAAATAGTGTCGAAAACCTCGATGGCAGCCGAAAAATTTTGCGCATTGACGGGGTTAAGGATTGCATGGAGTTTCTTGATGAGATTCACCAGCTGGACAAGAAATACTGGATCGAAATGAATGCTTGTGAGGAAGGGTGTGTCAATGGTCCGGGAAATATTCACAGTCCCCTGTCCAAATATGAAAAGGTGGAAATGCTGCAGACCTATATTGATTTAAACAGTAAAAAGGAGCCTTCTACCGGTATTCCCAAGGTGGACACCAGGCGTTCATTTCATAAACGGCCGGTCCATCATCTTGGTGAAGTACCGGAGGAAGAACTGGTAAAGATTTTGAATCAAATGTCCAAATATACCGAACGGGATGAGCTCAATTGCGGTACCTGTGGTTATGAAACGTGCCGGGATAAGGCCAGGGCAGTGTACTGGAATATGGCGGAATTGGATATGTGCCTGCCGCTGATCACCAGTAAGACCGAAGCCATTTCCAATCTGATTATCACCACCACCCCCAACGCCATTGCGGTGCTGGATAAAAAATTCCGGATCATTGAGTTTAATGCGGCCGCTGAACGCCTCTTCAATATGAAAAAAGAAGAGGTGATGCGCTATAATTTTGTCGAAGCCCTCGATTATAATCCCTTCCGAAAACTGAATCATGACCGTGGAAATACCTATACCGGCAAAGGCCATTATGAAAAAGAAAACCGCACCTTTATGGAAATTTTAACCTATATTCCTGAACAGGAACTGTATATGGGAATTTTTATTGACATCACCCGGCAGGAAAAACAGGAACAGGACATGCAGAAAATTCAGGAAGAGACCCTTAAAATGGCTCAACGGGTTATCGACAAGCAAATGCGGGTTGCCCACGAAATTGCTGGCTTGCTGGGGGAAACCACCGCTGAAACCAAGGTGACCCTGACTAAACTCCAGAAAGTGGTGACCAGTCGGGAGGTTGAAGTTTAATGGCGTTATTTATGGATATTGCCAGCGATAGTGTCAACAAGGTTCATGAAGAACTTTGCGGCGATAATGTGGAAGTGCGGATTAATGATGAAAGTGTCATCGTCGTGCTGGCGGATGGCATGGGCAGCGGGGTTAAAGCCAATATTCTGGCAACCCTGACATCGACGATTGCAGCCACCATGCTGGAAGAAAAAATGGGGATTATGGATGTACTGGAAACCCTGGAAGCAACCCTGCCAAAATGCAGCGTCCGCCATATGGCTTACTCAACCTTTACGATCGTTCAGGTTTTTAGGAATCGGATGGCTTATATTCTGGAGTTTGATAACCCGCCGCTGGTGTTTATCCGGGATGGCGAGATCATCGAACTGGAACGAAAAGAAATTGAATTCCAGGGCAAATCGGTTTACGAAACCTCAATGGAAATCGAAAAAGGCGATATCATGGCTTTTTTCAGTGACGGCGTGATTCATGCCGGGATTGGCCATCTGTTAAACTTTGGCTGGCAATGGGAAGAGGCGGCGGATTACGTTCTGGCCCGCTCCTATGAAAATAAAAAGGCCAAGGATATTTCCATGGCTCTGGTGGATACCTGTTACAACCTTTATGGCGAAGAACCGGGAGATGATACCACCGTGGCCGTCATTAAGGTGGAAGAACGAAAATATGTCACCATTTTTTCCGGACCGCCGCTGGACCAGGAAAAAGACGCCGAGATTAAACGGCTGCTGGAACGGGCCCGGGGCAAAAAAATTGTCTGCGGCGGGACGGCGGCCAATATCGTCGCCCGGGAATTTGGGGAAGAGATAAAAGTTGATTTTTCCACCATGTCGGACCGCGTGCCGCCGATTGCCCACATAAAAGGGATCGATCTGGTAACCGAAGGGGTCCTGACCCTTCAGGAAACCCTGCGGATCTGCGAGGACTATATGAATAATCGCTGTGGTCGGGAGATCTTTCAGGAAAAAAATGGCGCCTCGATGCTGGCCAATATTCTGATGAACGAATGCACCACCATTGATCTGATCATGGGCAATTCCATTAATCCGGCCCATCAGAACCCGGATTTTCCCGAGGAACTGACGACCAAGTGGCGGGTGACCCAAAAATTGATCGACATGCTGCGAAGCATCAATAAAGAAGTGAATATCATTTACGTTTGATCTTTAGCAATCATTCATGTACATTGTTCTAAGCAAAAAAAGAAGCGGAACACCCCGGTGAGGGTGTTCCGCTTCTAACTAATATGCTTTGAGGAGAAAAGCTATACTCCTTATTTACCCAGATTATTTTAAATAACCCAAATCAGCAATAAATATTATTTTAGTTATTTTATTAAGATTTCTTTAAGATACTAAAATGGTAGTATCCGTATCCGGCACCAAAAACAATCGCACAAATTGCAAAATAGAGGCCAAACAGTGGATTCTGGATTCCCCCGTAGAAAATAATCAGCGAGCCGATGGAGGCCAGAATGGGACAGATCAGACCTCGGAAAACACTTTTGATTTCCTTGTTTTTCCACAAAATAAAAACCTTGTAGTACAGCCCCAGGTATAGCAGATAACTGGTGACAATCGCGATTTCTGAAATGTCAGAATTGGGGAACAGGGTATACTTCTGGGCAAAATAATGAACCATCAGCCAGAAACCAACAATGATCAGGGCAAAAATGGCTGAATTGACCGGAAAGTCAAACCGGGGTGAAACCTTGGTCATCATTTGGGCTTTGGGGATCATCTGATCCAGCCCCAGCGCATAGGGCATCCGAATCATCGCCATCACCAGCCCATTGAGGGTTCCCAGTACCGAGATAAACACAAAGAGCATCAGGATTTTGGCACCACTGGGGCCAAAAATCATATTGGCCGCAAAGTCCAGATGGGCATCGCCGGCGCTCATGATTTCGCGGGGACCGATCAGATTTGAAATCCCGACAAAATAAATGATGTAGAGTACTAGAATAACCAGCGGACTGATCACCAGCGCTAGGGGCAGATTCCGTTTGCTGTTCTTAATCTCATAAGCCACCGAGGTGGAAATAATCCAGCCGTCAAAAGAGAAGGCAATCGGGGCGATGGCGGCAATCCAGCCGGTGGAACTGATTTCCGAAACAGCAGCACTGGTAAAATGTTCGCCGGTGCCGCCAAAGATCAGGCCGGCAAAACCAATGATGACTAAGGGAATCAGTTTAATAACCATGGCGGTACTCTGAAAATGGCCACCGATTTTGGCGGAAAAAATATTGGTGGCATAAAGCACCAAAAAGCAGCCAATCCCCGTCAGGATCTGAATTTCCAGGGTTTGCTCAACATTAAATAGAATACAGAAATAGATGCCGGAAACCCAGGCCAGGATGGCCGTAATGGTCGGTAAATAGATAAAGGTCTGGAACCAGCCATAGGCTGAGCCCATGCTGGGACTGATAAATTCCTTAGCGTAAGAAAGAACCCCGCCGGGGCGATCAGTTCGGGCTGCCAGTTCGGCAATCGTTAAACAGCCAAAGACAATACTGATGGCCGCAATGACAAAGACCAGAATACCTAAGAAAACATTACCGCCAGTGGCGACGAGAATATTATCGCTTTTGAAAAAAATACCGGAACCGATAACGACCCCAACAATGAGGGCGATGGCGGTAAACAAGTTGTATCGTGACTGTTGCATGATAACCTCCAGAGTTCGGATTCAGGTAATCAGAAAGCTTTGCGTCATTTCTGAATGGTCTGAAATGGATTAAGAATTTATTTTGTCCCAAAAAGACGATCGCCGGCATCACCTAAACCAGGAACAATGTAGGCATGGTCGTTTAAGTGATCATCGATGGCGGCACAAAAAATCGGAATTTCGGGATAAGCGGTGGTGACAGCTTTAATCCCTTCCGGACAGGCCAGAATATGAACCACCTTGATATTGGGGCATTTGGCTTCTTTTAACAGGCGGATGGTATGAATCACCGAAACACCGGTCGCCAGCATTGGATCGACAATGATTGCTTCTCTTTCAGCAATATCGGAAGGCAGTTTCTTGTAATATTCAACCGCCTGGAGGGTTTCGGGATCGCGGTATAAACCGATGTGACCGATTTTGGCTTTGGGGATAATATTGGTAAAGCCTTCAACCATACCCAAACCTGCCCGTAGAATAGGGACAATGACGACGTCCTTTTCAGCCAGAACTTTTTGGGTGGTTTTGCAGATGGGGGTTTCAATCTCGATTTCTTTAAGTGGAAAATTTTTGGTAACCTCCCAGGCCATCAGGCTTGACAGTTCCTTCACTAATTCCCGAAACTCCCGGGAGGGGGTTTCCATCTTTCGCAGGTGGGTCAGTTTGTGCATGACAAGTGGATGATCCACGATCGTTACATTTTGCATGATAATCTCC
>CAZEBY010000098.1:0-6387 GCA_964510565.1 uncultured Lachnospiraceae bacterium
GTTCCACCCGGTTCAGGGCCTGTTCCATGGTGTACATCCGGGCATCGATCATATCGATATGGTGGAGTAGTTCGGCCTCCGGGAACATTGGCCGTTTGGGACTGCCAAACTCCGGCTGGTAATGATGGGATAAAATCATATGTTTAAGCATCATCAGAACCTCCGGATCAGCGCCCAGGGACTGACCGACCAGCTCCAGTTCGACAATTTCCTGGGTGATGTGACCCAGCAGTTTGCCCTCTGGGGTATAATCGGATACCGATCCGTTTTCATCAGAAACCATCTCATTGATTTTGCCGATATCATGGAGGATAATGCCGGCATACAGCAGATCCCGATTGATGAAGGGGTAGATCCCCGCCAGGCTTTTGCCGATACGCAGCATCGAATAGATGTGGTAAAGCAGTCCGCCTTTGATGGCATGATGGTGTTTTTTAGCCGCTGGAAAATAGCTCAAGGTCGCGGTCTGATCAGTAAAGATTTTTTTAGTAATGACAGCAATATCGGCGTTACCAAAATCGTCGATGGTATCATTGATATAGCCCAGCATTTCGTCAATATCCACCGGTACGGTTTCAATGAAATCATTGATACTTACCTCATCTGATTTGTCGGCCAGCCGCATTTTCTCAACAATCAGCTGCAGCCGGTTGTTGAATTCCTGAACCTTACCCTTTATTTTTACTAGTTTGCCATTGGTAAAGATTTCCTCTTCCTCCGGTTTTACGTCCCATTTTTTACCATCGATTTCGTCAAAATCGGCATCATTCAAGACCATATTAAAATAGCGACTGCCATTGGTAGCGGTTTTGGTCATCTGCGACTTTATAAAGAGAAAGCCCAGATAATTCTGACCCTTCTGTACTGACTTGATTTTCAATTTATTCTCCTCTTGTTTGATTATTTACACTGCTCTGGAAAAGCTTTTTCATACGCCGCCAGACCATGTTTTAAAACTTCCATACTCTTTTTCATGTCCTCGCCATTAAGGACATAGGCAATCCGGACCTCATCGGCACCATCCTGGGGGTCTAAATAAAAATCATTGGCCGGGGATAACAGCACCGTTTCGCCCTGATAATCAAAATCAGTGATCAGCCACTCGATAAAATGGCTGGCTTCTTTAATGGGCAGCTTGGCCATAAAGTAAAAGGCCCCCCGCGGTTCCTTACAGATGACACCGGGGATTTCCACAAGGGCAGCGTAAACAATCTCCCGGCGGCGGGTATACTCCTTTAAAACCCCATCAAAAAAATGTCCATCCAGTTTCAGCAGAGAAACTGCTCCAATCTGATCGATTGTCGAAACCGACAGCCGCATCTGAACCAATTTTTTAAGCTGATTCATCAGGGTTTTATTTTTGGAGACAATAAAACCGATCCGGGCCCCACAGGCGCTGTAGCGTTTGGAAATACTGTCAATCAGAATAAAATGCTGGGCCAGTTCTTCATACTGGGCCGGACTCAGATAGTCCTGACTGTCGTAGACAAACTCCCGGTAGACCTCATCTGAAATCAGATAGAGATTGTGTTTGATGGCCAGTTTCACCATCACTTCAATTTCTTCCCGGGAAAAAACCTTACCAGTGGGATTCCCGGGATTTGTCATTAGCAGCGCCTTGGTTCGGGGTGTAATGGCTGCTTCAATCACCGCCGCCGCTGGTAAAGCAAAACCGTCTTCAGCATAGGTTTTAAAACCAACCAGATTGACGTCGGTAGCCGCTGCCATTTCCTTGTAAATGCTGTAGAGCGGTTCGGCGGTGAGGATCTCGTCCCCAGCATTGCAGATCCCGATAAAGGTAAACAGCAGCGCTTCGCTGCCGCCGTTAGTAACAAAAAGATCGCCAACATCGTAATGAAGACCTAGCCGTCGGTAATAATCGCAGGCTGCTTGCCGGAGCTCAATGATCCCCTCCGGAGCCTGATAGGATAAGACTTCCTGTTCAATGCAGTTGACACTGTCTAAAAAACCGGCCGGTGTTTTGATATCCGGCTGGCCGATGTTTAAAAAATAGACTTTTTTCCCTTTTTTCTGGGCCTCGCTGACGAGTGGATAATATTTTAAAAGGGCGGGTTCCCCCATCTTTTGAATGCGCTGCGATGTTTCCATTTTTTCTCCTGTTTGTTTGTATTCTTACAATGACTCTGAAAAAATTATAAGCTTTATCGATAAAAATTGCAAATATCTGAAGGCTATTTAATTGTACAGTTTTTTAAAATCATGTTAAACTGATGATAATATCGCATAAGAACGGAGGCTTTATGAAACGATCAAAACCCAACATCCCCCCGGATCTGGAGTTTACTTCTGATTTGGAGGCACTATTGACCTGGGCCCGGGAAGAAGAGCTGGATATCGAAGGCCGGCATTTTAAAGATTTGACATTTAATAACGAAGATTTTTCCCATCTTTCATTCCGGGAATCACTTTTTGAAAACTGCGATTTTTCTGAATGTGACTTTGAAAAAATTGACGGTCGCGATCTGCGTTTTGAATCCTGTAGCCTGTCCAATAGTAATTTTTCCGAGGGCTACTTTAACCGCTGTGAGTTTTCTGCCTGTAAGCTGGTGGGTGCTGATTTTCATCAGGCTCAGCTGGAAAATTTTCTGGCCACAGACTCCAGTTTTCAGTATGCCAATTTCAGTAAGGCCAAACTCAAAACCCTGGCGATCTCCCAATGTGATTTTAGTGAAGCTACCATTTCCGAGTGCAAACTTACCCAAATCAAATTGGATGATGTCAATTTCAGCCAAACCAGTTTTTTTAAAACGCCCCTCAAAGGGCTGGACTTCACCACGAGCCAGATCGAAGGCCTGATCGTCTCCATCGAGGCATTAAGCGGGGCCGTAGTCACCACCTACCAGGCTGCCGGACTGGCCAAACTAATGGGTTTGATTGTCCGCTAATTACGCACTAAAGAAAGGTCGCTTATGGAAACCATCCCGGCTAAAAATATGCTGACCCGAACCAAAAATAATTTCTGGTTCGGCACCGACTATAATATGAATATCTACCGGGGCTGTTCCCATGGTTGTATATACTGCGACAGCCGCAGCGACTGCTATGGGATCAAAGCCTTTGATCGGGTTCGGGCCAAAGAAAAAGCCCTGACCATTCTGGAGGATAACCTGCGCCGCAAAACCTTAAAGGGCGTGGTCGGTACCGGCGCCATGAGCGACCCCTATAATCCCATGGAAAAGAAATATCAGCTTACCCGTCAGGCTCTGGAACTGTTTAAACGCTATGGTTACGGGGTTGCCATCGCCACCAAAAGCCCCCTTGTTACCCGGGATAAAGATCTGCTCTTTGCAATTCAGAAACGATCACCGGTACTGGTCAAAATTACTATTACCTGTGCTGATGACCCGCTGGCTAAACTCATCGAACCCCACGTAGCCCCCAGTAGTGACCGCTTTGCGGCGATAAAAGAATTGTCGGACAGTGGCATCTTTGCCGGAGTCCTGCTGATGCCGATTCTCCCCTTTATCAATGATACCCCGGCAAACATCAAAAACATTGTGGTTGGTGCCACGGAGCAGGGAGCCCGCTTTATCTATCCCGCCTTCGGGGTGACTCTCCGGGATTCGCAGCGTCTTTATTTTTACGATCAGCTGGATATCCATTTTCCTGGCATTAAAAAAGAATACCTCCGCCGCTTTGGCAATGCCTACAGCTGCACCAGCCCCAATGCCCAAAGTCTCTGGACTACCTTCACCCGGGAGTGCCAGAATAATGGCATTCTCTACAAAATGGATGATATCGTCACCCGGTACAAGTTGGAACACGGCAGCCAGCAATTGTCATTTTTATTTTAGTTCAATCATACCGCTTATTAATGATTGATCAGCGTCGCCAGTCGTCCCCCGAAAGCCATCCCCTAACCAGCAGACAATCGAGTCTGCTTTTTATATCTTCCACTATGCAATATATACTTGACATTATAACATTTATACTGTACTATATGTCATGTGAGGAGTGATCAGATGAAAAATTTAAAATTAAAAGCATCCCGGGCCGAGAAAGATATCTCTCAAGAAGAGTTGGCCAAACGGGTCGGTGTCACCCGGCAGACCATTGGCATGATTGAAACCGGAAAATTCAATCCCTCTTTACAGTTATGCATCGCCATCTGTAAAGCCCTGGGAAGAACCTTGAACGATTTATTTTGGGAGGATAACGACAATGAAAAAAATAAAAAAAGTAGTTGATGAGCGCCAGGAACTGGAGCTGTTTAAAATCGAACATGTCTGCTTTTGGATTATTTTCTGGTTATTGCTGGGCAGCATTATCGTTCAGTCAATGTTTCTCAATGCCCCTTTTAGCCAGTGGGGTTTTGAATGGGCCATCTTTATGATTGGCTGCGGCGGAGTCATGATCGGCTGTTATAAAAAAGGCCAATGGGATTTTTATAGCCACCCGACCACCAAAAGCTACCTGATCTACAGCCTGATCGGTTCCGGGGCTTTTGCCGTCATTTATGCCATTACGATGCATCTGAATCACGCTTATTTAAAAGACAATTTGCTGGCCCTGGGCGCTCTGACGGCCTTTATCTTTGCGATGCTGTTTGCCCTGATCTTTGTTGCCCTGTTTGTTACCGGCACCCTGGTAAAAAAACGCCAAAATAAACTGGAAAACCAGTTCAGCGATGATGATCTACACTAGTCTATCCTCCAACCAACACCCTTTGACTGCTCAAGGGGTGTTTTTTTCTGCTTTTTGCCGTTTACTAAAAAAAACAACTTTCTTAAGTCCAATATTTCTGCAATCGTTTTTCCTCAGATTTTCTGTTAATTGCATTTTACATTTTTATTTCTGTGCTATACTACAACTAATTTAACCAGATTTCGTTTTTTTAGATTTAATCATAAGAGGTAAACAAATGAAAGAAAATTTAAACCTGATGGCGGTCTTTTGTGATGACAACGACCAACTGGCCCGCTTTGATGAGATGTCAAATTTTATCTTCTATACCAAAGAAGCCTCCCACTGGAGCCAATCCCAGCGGATTCCTTTTTCCTGTGATCTGTCTGGGGGGTTGGCTTCAATCCGGGATAACATCAGTAAGATGATGGAAGCCTTCAATAACTGCCGGATTATCATCGCTAAATCAATCAGCGGCGCTCCCTACCAGATTTTTGACCGTGCCGGCTTTGTCATCTGTGAAGCTGAAGTTTTTGATCCCGAACTTTTGGACGCCATCCAGGCCGATCTGATCAGCCAGAATGAGGAAGCACAGGCCGATGCTATTTTATTATCCCGGACACCGGTAGAAACCGAGATCCCCGGGTATTACCATTTTGATTTAAGCGAGGTACAGAGAAAATACCCGGAGCTCAGTTCAAAAGCAGCGCTGTTGCCATTTTTAAAAGAAACGCCCTTTTATGCCCTTAAGCTGGTTTGCGACCATATCCCCCCGTGGTTTGAACAACAATTACCGGCAATGCAAATGCAATACCAGGTCGAAAATAAAAACAATTCCGCTACGCATGTGGTTATTACCCATGTCGTATGTGAATAGAAGGAGCGCATTATGTCAACCTGCCAAACTGAAAAATATGGTCCCCTCACCGGAATTACCTATTTAGAAACCTATACCGACGGTTCACCCAAAGGCTGTGCCTTCGACGAACCCAATACTATCAATACCCCAGTCGGGATGCTGATTCCCCACTATGGTCCGGCCAACCTGAGAAATCGGGAGGGGCTGGCCCTGGAATTTTTTAAAAGCGGCCAGATTAAAAGTATCGATCTGGAAAATGCGACTGAGGTGATCACCTCTCTGGGAAACCTGTCCGCCGAACGGATCAGCTTTTATGAAAACGGCCGAATCCACCGTTTGTTTCCCTTAAACGGCCGGATCAACGGCTACTGGACCGAGCATGACGAATACACGCTGGCCAAACCAATGGCCTTTGATCTGGCGGTGGGGGCTTTTTCCGCCAAGGTCGTGAGCCTCTGCTTTTATGAAAGCGGGGCGCTAAAGAGTCTGACCATGTGGCCTCAGGAAACCATCGAAATTAATAGTCCCGACGGGCTGGTAAAGGTGCGCTACGGTTTCTCCTTATATGAAAATGGCAAGTTAAAAAGTTTTGAGCCCGCTCTGCCGGAACCCATTGTCACCCCCATCGGGATTGTGATCGCTTATGACAGCAACGCTCATGGCATTAATTGCGACGAAAATTCTGTCAACTATTCCCCCGCCGGGAAGGTACGCTCCCTGATTACCGGCAACAACGGTCTGATGATCACCGCCCCGGAAAGCAAGCAGTTCGTCCAGCCACTGATGAAACCGGGTACCCTGGATCCGGAAATACTGGTTCCCGAACCGATGACCATTGTTTTTAGTGATGGCAAAATGGAAATCATTCAGGATAATATTGTAAC
>CAZEBY010000099.1:0-6229 GCA_964510565.1 uncultured Lachnospiraceae bacterium
CCCATTGACGCTGGCAATACCACGCCATTGGCTGCATAGGCCAATAAGATCTCCTGGTCTTTAATGGTGGCCAGCGGCAGCGAGGTGGTATAGCCATCGACACAATGAAAAATCACCGTGGTGGCTTCGTCTTTAATGCCGGCATCAGCCAGCAGATCGGTGATCCGCACCCCTTCCCAGAGCACCGTGGCCTGCCAGCCTTCAACACAATAGAGGGTAATCAGGCGCTGTTCCGGCGCTTTGGCCAGGACTTGGTCATAGCTGAAGCTGACCGGCGTCTCAACCAGCCCGGTCAGCTTTAGCTGATAGCTGTCAAGATCGACGGTTTGAATCCCAGCGATTGAATTGTCCCGGGGGCCAATGGCCGGGTCCAGGCGGACCCCCTGATAGTCGCGGATTTCTTTTTCCTGATAGCGGTCGGCCGTCGCCTGGGAAACCCCATCTGGGCCGCCCTGGTTATTGCCTGAAAACAAGTTCATCGTACTGACCAGGTAAACCGTTATCGCAATTGCGATAACCGCCCCCACCACCATAATTGTTCGACGCATGGTCTGATCTCCTTTTACAAATTTACTTATATTGTATCCAATCTATGTCGTTATAAACACCGTAATAGGAACTCTCATATCGTTTTGTTGGCCGTTACTGCATTTCAGCGATCGATTCCTTTTTTGCAGCAAATTTTACTATCCGATGCCTTGCCCATCCCACCGCTTCTTTCATTTGAGAGCGGTGGGATGGGCAAATTAAACAGGTTAATAACCGCTACATACCCTTGTATTCCTCGGCGTTGTTTAACCGAACTGGTGGATAAATCTGTAAAAAAATTAAATTTTTTTATGGTTGTGCCGCCATTCAAATCGTGAACAAACAATATCACCAGCAATACGCAAAACTTTATTCAGTGGGTCAACAGCTGCGTTACCCAATAAATAAACTGCTCAAGCGCGCATTCCCATCACCATCATTATCCGCCTGAAATAATAATAATACCGCCAACCCGAAACGTTCGGGTTGGCGGTATCTTTTTTTATGCTCTTTGCCTGATCAGATATAAGTTTATAAAATAATGTCAGGCACCACTAGCACCATGTCAGGCACCGCTAGCACCCACCGCTAGCACCAGAGGCTCATTTTAGACTTAAAAATATTTTTGTTTTAATGCTTCCAGCGTATCATATTGCCAGAACTCCTCAATAATCAGCTCCAGGGAAGCGGTATTCAGGTTTTCGATAGTGACCAAATCTTTTTTTGACAGCGTACCAAATTTCTTTGTCAGCACTTTAACCGCCATTTTGGTTAAAGCACGTGTTTCCCCTTTTTCAAGGCCTTCTTCTATGCCTTCATTTCTCAAAACTTCTGCCAGTGTCATGGTTACTTCACTCCCTTCCGGATAGGTTTGTTCAATTTGTTTTAATACGGTGTTCAGTTGATCTTTTGATAGCTGGGGGCCAGCATTAAATATATAGCGCATACAGGTCTCGAAAATTTGTATCCCGGTTTCTTTTTCTTCCAATTCATTCATCGCCCGGGCTGCCCGGATGATGGTCTCCAGAAATTCCTGACTATTTTTTTGAAAACATCTCTGAAAATGGAAAGGGCGATGGTTAATTGGGCATTTCCCCTGATGTCTTCATCTGTAAATTGGGACAGATCATAGATTTGATAGCGAAAGTTCGGGGTCATTTCTTTCACATTTTCCGGCAGATCATCATAATCGGTGATCAGATCTGCCAGCGTATCGCCGATCTCCCACTTATCTTTGCCATGATAAATCAGCAACGGGATGATCACCGGTATCTGTTTTTTATTTTCTTTAATGGCTTTCTGCGCCCAGATCTTGACCATGTAATTCAAAAGTTGCAGCACAACAGTTCGACTGGTATAGCTTTTGTGCTCAAAGAGAAAATAGAGATAGCCCTCCCGATTGTTGATCCTAGCCTGAAAAAGCATGTCGGAAAAAACCTCTTGCATCGTTTCATCGATATAACTGTCCTTCTGGATTTCGAGGGTCTGCAGATCGACAATATTCAAAACTGCTTCCGGAAGATAGTTCTGCATGAAATCTCTGGCGACTTCCACATTGGAAAATGTCTCCTTGAAAAACTTATCATGTGAGTTTTGTATCTTCATGGGATCACCTGCCTTTGAAATAATTATACTGATGCACCTTTAAAACGCTATTAAAAAGAATCCGTTTCTGCCTGGTTAATCTGGTCATTTCCGGTATTATAAATTGCTGTCAGGCACTGCTGCTCACTTTCAGGGCTGTTTCAGGGCTACCACCAGTTGCGCCCAGATCGAATCAGAGCGCAGCGGTAGGACAAATATGGCGACGGTACTTTCTTCTGTCCACAATCCCACCCTTTTAATTTCTGATAGGCTGACTCCGGCGTGTAAAGGCCATCCTGGTCCTGTTTGGCGCTGATGATGGCGATCATTTCACGAAAACGCGGGTCGTCCCGCACAAACTGATAGTTGCTCAGGACGCCAGCGACGCTGACAATATCATACCAGCACGATGGTGCTTTCAGCTTGCGAAAGTCCGTCCCCATGTAAAACTGATACGGATGCTGCTCACGGCTGTTTTCCCACAGACTCAGTAGCGCATTAACAGCGGTAATCGCAGCCTCGGAATCCCGATACTCGGGAATGTATGACAATAAATCGGCCATGATCAGCGTTGCGTATGGGCAGCAATCGTTCTTTCTGCCCGGGCCGCGAAATTTGCCCAGTTCCGGCGAAACGGCGCAGGGGAATCCGTTATCACGGCATAATGATACCAGCTGGTCTACCCCCGGTTTGATCGCTTCCTGATAATTGATCCCGGCCTTTAACAGGGCCAGCAACAGCAGCGGGGCATCACAAAGGCACCAGCTAAAGACATCGACACCCGCACCGCCATAGCGCTTCGGAACGTTAGTCTTTGATTGAAAGATCCCCTTCTCATCGCGATGCTTAAGTATTTGCGCGACCGCTTTTTTAATTTCCGGTACATCCAGGTCAAAGCCAAGATCCAGCAAGAACAACAGCTTGTGGATCGGCAAATCGGGATTTTTATGATTGGTCACCAGACTGCCATGAAAGTCGGCAACATCAGCAAGGTAGCCTTGAATGCGTTCATCCGCCAAGGCGGCCTTTCTGAGGTCGACCAGGGTCGCCTTTTCTTTGTTGCACAAATTGATCTGAATCGCATATTTCAGCCAGTCGTCGCTACGTTCCAGTAATTTTTGAACGTTCCTTTCAGCGTGACAGCCTTCTTTTTCCGGGTCGCCAAATTCGCCAACGCGAATGGCCTCACGGCGATTATCGGGATGATCAACGGCTTTCTTTTGTTCCATCTCAACCTGCCTTTATAAAAACTTGCCTAAACGACATGCTATCATTTTATCATATCTGCACCACTGATGAACAGGCTTTTGACTGGCCGGCCAGCCGGTCGATGTCCTTTTGATCACGGAATCATCGTTTCAATCGGTTTTAGCAAATCGGTCCGGGAATAAGGGATTGTGATGGTCGGCCGACCCGACGCATAACAGGCCACCTCATACTGATTGAAATAGACACAGACCCCGGCATCGGTCAAATAATATTTGGCCGTCGGTCCCAATTGTTCATAAACATCATTGAGATCGACATCTTTTCGATTGAGTTTGCTAAATTCACTAGTCAGTTTTGATTTTAGCTGGGATTGATCAATGCTTAAGAGATCCCCAAGCTGCAATTCATCGCCGGTTTGGGTATTAAAGGTATGGGCGGTAAGTTCGTGATAGCCATGAGTTGAACCAACAAAGTTGGAATATACATCCTGCTGCAGGGACAACAGGTTATTTTTATTATAAACCTCTTTACAGCTTACCTCCATCTGACTGCGGGTATTGTATTTCATATGTGATTCTTTCAGGGTAGCCGAGTCGTTATTCCAGTAGTTTAGCGCTTTTACAGTAAACGCCGGGATTTTTGCTTTCCATTCGTTTTCTAAACCGTCATAGGTCGCATTGATGGCCGCCAGGGCCGGGGTGGTGTCGTTAAAAACCGGGCGCTGATAAAAGAAGTTAACCGTTTTGTAATTATAGGCCGTGTCATAGATTTCATCCTGATAGGTCACCTGGATTGGTACGGGTATTTTTTCATTAAAGGCTCGATCCGTAGAACCCGGTGCCGCCGAGCCCTTGGGCAGGATCACAATCCGGATGCCTTCGAGGCGATAGCCAAAGCCGGCCGTCCCGGAGCTTTGGCCGTTTTGGGCCCAGCCCATCCAGCCGATATTCTGGGCGTGCACCTGATACCAGACATCATAATTGGCCGCCTGGGTACCATTTAATTTAATTTGAATTGCTTCCAGCCGATAAGACAAGCCCTCGGTGCCACTCATCTGGCCATCAGCTTGCCAGCCACGCGCGGTATCGGCTTCCCAGCCAATGTTTTCGATGTGGGTCTGGTAGGTTACCCCGAGATTTTCGATATTGGTTTTGATCCGGATGCCCTCCAGCCGATAGGACAGTCCTTCGGTGCCGCTCATGGCGCCATCCGCCCGCCAATCCTGCCAGCCCTGGTTTTGAACATGGGTTTGATACAGGCAGGTTTGAGCCGTTGCCACACTGAGGTCGGCCGTTTTTTCGTCGTCTGCCAATGGACTTTGCAGTTCAACACCCGCTTTTGACGGAGCCTCCACATCTGCCCGGGTTTCGGCCAACACCCCGACCGGGACCGCCATAAAAGCCCACAATACAACCCATACCAACATCAGATCCGGTAGCAATTTTCTTTTCATCAAACTTCTCCTTTTCATATTTAAACGTTATCAATTGGAAGCAAATTTAAACCGTTTTTTTATCATACCCCTCAAAAATAAAGTTAAACAGCACCCCGATCAGATAAAAAATAACCAGCGCAAACGTTTCGTCTTCTCCTGTTCTTTGGTCTACCGCTTGCTCAATAGGCAATTTCATCGTATATGCTGGATAAGATAGAGGTATCCAACAAATACCATCAACCTCTTCCGAAAATCGGTTATCCTAATAATGCAATGATTCCCGGTCCGTATTTCTCCGCCTTGACCGGACCAAAGCCAGAAACTTCCTGCAGTTCGGCGGTGGTTTTGGGCATCCGGCTGATTAACTCCTGAAGCTGTTTATCGGTAAAGACGCAATAAGCTTTAGTATTTTCGGCCCGGCTTTGTTCCAGCCGGAAGGCTTTGAGTTTGGCGACCAGCTCCTCTCTTGCAGCAAGCTCAGCTGGTGGCAAGGGTTTAACCATCGCTTCTGTCGCAGGTTGTTTTGCGGCTGAAAGCGGTTGGGCGGGCTCTGCTTTTATGGTTGTTGCCGTTTGCTTCTTGAGCAGGTCTTCGTATTTTTGGGTGTAGTCGGTTTGAATCGGTTTGTGCGCGGATAAAAGACCTTCTGCGATCGAACGCATCCGCTTTTCATTACTACTCATTTCTTTGCATCGTTTTTCAGCATTTTTTAGATAGGCAATCAGCTGATCCGCCCGAATCACCTGATCTTTGACTTCTTTTGGGGCCGATTTGGCATTGAGCACCGTCTTGGGATTTGCCAGCACCACGATACTTTTATTAAAGTCATCAAAACACTTATCGTAAAACGTCTTCGTGAGTGCATTGTTGCGATTCGATCGGCCAATTTGTTTGAGCACTTCTAAATGCCGCTGATTCTGGGTGATTGGCGAATAGATCCCTTCCTTGACGGTTCGGCCATTCCAGGAATAGCTGCGGACAAAATTCCCCTGGTCATCAATGTCGATATTGCCATATAGATTTTTGCACTCGATAAAAAAGATCAGCTTGCGGGTGACCACGACATAATCGATCTGCGCCGATAACTCTTCAAACTCCAGGCGGAGATCATGGATGATGACCATTGGCATGCCTGAGTTTTTCAGTTCAAAGGCAATGTTCTTTTCGCCGACCTCGCCATAGCTGACCAGGGTCAGCTCCCGGGCGATGTCATCTTTGAGCTTGCCGGTGGCCTGCTCATGGAGTTCTTTAAGCCGGGCAATATGGCGGCTGGTATCGGAATCTTCTTTCAGAAAGATGGGGGTGGTGTTGGGGGTGAATAGGGACATGGGTGGGAACCTCCTTTTAAATGTTTTTGAAAACTTACCACCACGGATAAACCGTCACCGTCTCATTGTCAAAATCTACCTCACGCAGAACTTTCGCGATGACTTCTCGTCCATCTTCTGAAATGTTCTTGCTGGTTAATTTTTC
>CAZEBY010000100.1:0-6187 GCA_964510565.1 uncultured Lachnospiraceae bacterium
ACTGTTAACCCGGTAAAAATAAATGATGGCACACCGCCGATGGCAGCTGCAAACAACCCACCGCCAAAAGCAGCAATTAATAATGTTAAATCCATTTCTTTTCTCCTTATAATAGTATTCAGATTATCGTAAACACATTAACGTTCATCGAGTGGCACTGATAATGTTTACAAGATTAGTTTAACAAGAAGAGCAAAATTTTACTATGGTCGTCATTGCCAAAATAACCGACAACCTTTGTGCATCATTGACAATGTTCACCGATAATCTTATGACTGGTAGTGCTATAAGTGCTATACTATTGCCCATCTCATTGATCCGGCATTTTCAAAAAAAGAAAAAAGAGCCGGAGCTCTCTTAAATAAAGGGGTCTAGTATGGACTTTAGCTCATACTAATCAGGGGTCACAATCCCTAGGTGTTAGAATACGCTATTCATCAGGAAAAATCATCAGCTTCAATTAACAAAATCTTCACCGACAACTGTGCGTTCTGCATAGTTTCATGGAGTGTTAACGCTTTTTAATCCGATTAACGTAACCAAACCCAGGCCTATTGATGTTTGAGAAACTCCAAAATCCGAAATGAATAAGCCAGATCGAATTGAACCTTGGGATCACTAAGTTCCAGCTCTGTCAGCCCTCTAATCCGTTCAATACGATAACTAAGGGTATTTCGATGAATGTGTAGCACTTCACAGGTTTCCTTATAATTACAGCCATGCTCGATGAACATGTTTAACGTGAACAACAATTCCGATTGATGCTGGCGATCATACTTTTCAAGGGTCAATAAACTGTTCTGGACAAAATCCTTGAGACTATACCCGGAATCACCGGTTACATTCTCAATCAGATGATAAAACTTGTAATCCCCATAAGTAAAAAATCGCTTATTTTCATGGATCTTTGTACCAATCCGCAGGGCTGCTCCGGCCTGGAAATAATAGGATTGAAAATTTTCAATCCCCCGAAAAAAATCACTGGTCCCAATTCTTAAAGCATGTTTCTCAACAAAACGCTTCAAGCGATTGATTCCATTATCGGTTTTTGCCTTTTCCAGATCCGCACATAAAACAACCATTTGATTGCCATAAAAAATAGCATGGGAGTTGGAAAAAACATGATACAAATCATCCCTTAACGAATCTTTGATCCCTTCCTGGTAGATACCATTGTCATTTTGCTCGGAAACCAATACGCAAAGATGATTGCTGGTATTAAGCTCTGACTCTAATACCCATGCTTTAAAATCAGCATTATCCTTGTCGCGACCTTCGATCAGATCCATCAGAATCCCCTCATTCATGTTTCCGCGAAGATATTTATACATCGGGATCTTGAGAATTATTTCGGTCAATACCTCATTAGCCAACAGCAGCAACTCCAAATGCTGATTTGTCACCTCTACATTCTCAAAAAACATCACCATTGCACCAGCATACTTTTCCCGAATAATCACCGGTGATACCAATACCTTTGACTCGCTTTCACTGCCCACCACATAGGGTGTTCGTTCCTTGGGAAAGCGCTTGACCTCTTCAATATTAACGATCTCAAAAATAAACTCATGGCTGCAAAATCCTTTAGCGATGGCAAAATTCCAAGAAGGATCATTGATCTCATCGGTTCGGCTCATGCCGCGAATCGTAAAATTTATATCTATAAAAACAACCGGTTTTTTCACCAGATAGCTGATGGTTTCCACCACATCTTCAACGGTATGGTTATCCAACAGCAAGCTTAAAAGACGATTACTCTGTCGGTATCTCAATTCGGTTTGACTGTCCATAGTGGTTATTTATTTTTCGCTCCATTTCAATTGTTTGAATACTTCCCCGATACTGCCATTAATAATCAGATTTGCCAGCGAATCCATCGGGGTTGAGGATTTATTGACCAGCACCATGTTCTGCCCCTGAAAATAATCAATCAGCCCCGCCGCCGGGTAAACACCCAGAGAGGTTCCACCAATAATCAGCATTTCTGCCTTTGCAATCGCCGCCACCGACTGATTCATAACCTGCCCATCCAATCCTTCACCATACAATACCACGTCCGGTTTTATGGTACCACCGCAGTTGCACTTTGGCACGCCGTCACTTTCCAGGATTACCTCAACCGGATAAAATGCCTGACAGCGCATACAGTAATTGCGATGAACCGATCCATGAAGTTCCAGAACATTTTGACTGCCCGCCAGTTGATGAAGGCCATCAATATTCTGTGTAATCACAGCCTTCAATTTCCCAGCGACTTCAAGTTCGGCCAACTTCTTGTGCGCGTCATTTGGTTTTGCCTCTAAATGCAGTATTTTATCACGATAGAAGTGATAGAATTCTTCGGTATTATTGATAAAAAAATCATGGGAAAGAATGGTTTCAGGCGGATAGTCATAGGTCTGGTTGTACAGCCCATCGACACTCCTAAAATCTGGAATCCCACTTTCGGTGGAAACACCCGCCCCGCCAAAAAAAACAATGTTGCCGAATTTTTCAGTCAATTCCTGCAAACTTTCGATTTCATTCATGGTTCTGCCTCTTTTCTCAAAACTTTTATAATTGTTCAATTTTTCTTAAAAAGCAAACTACCCTATTCAATGCTTTTTTTACTGACTGCTCACAAAAATCTCTACCATAAGGATCGGCAAAGCCATGTTTTCCTGGCAAAACACAGATCTCAACCTGATCCTTCCGCTCGAGACAGGGAATAATAGACGACACCGCAAAGGATTCTTCCTCTTCCGGAAATAATAAAAGACAGGGACAAATTGGACTGATTTCCAGATAGTCCCGGATACGTGATCCATAATAGCCGATCATTCCATCACAGTCGGGGCTATCTGATAATCTCCAGGCGATGGTAGCTCCCACACTTGATCCAAATAAGATGATTTTTTTGTATTGTTGCCTTAATTCTCCCATATAAATTTCAATTGCTTTATATTGATCAAATCCAATTTCTGCCACAAAGTCATGATATGCTTCCTGGCTTTGTGAATATAAATAAGAACGGTTACAGCTACTGAAATCTACACAAAACGCATCATAACCCTGATGATTAAAATAATTGGCCCAATCTTCAATATACTGGTTGATTCCATAAATTTCCGGAATGATTACAACCGCTTTTTCTGATTTTATAATTTGTTCATTGACATGCATAACATTTATTATACCATCCCGCTAGTTACTTCTTAAGCTTGCGATTCGTTACTGTTGTTTTTATTATTCTGAGCAATAAAAACAATCACCGATAGATCCTTTTTCTTTCGGCGACTGTTTATTTGGAGCTTCATTCTCTTTTAATCTTCAGAAATCACAATTAAGCCATCTTTTTCTGACAGATGAATAAGCATTGATTTGTCAGGATTAATATAGATGCCATAATTTTTTTGAGCATCCTTCTGTTCTGCTCCCAGCACATAACCAATTACGATTTCGTTTTTTTGTTTTGCTGCTTCAACCAGGGTATAGAAATTCACCGCTGTATCTGGCTTAATATATGATGATGCTTTTTTGATATAGAGCTCTGAACCATCGGCATCAAATAAATCTTCAAACACCGTATTGATCATCTTGTTTTCTGATACTTGGGTCAGCATCAGACTGATCAGTTTTTCACTGACAATAAAATCGTTGACCTTTGTCACTTCTGCCAGTTTTTTATTGCGAAAATCCATCATCTCGCTGACAACTGAAAAACGACAGTTCATTTTTTCTGAAATATCCCGTAGCTGTAGTAGCACCACCAGGGTGTTGGCATCCGATTCCTGAACATCCAGCTCCGAATTATTCGATAAAATTATAACATGGTCATAGTTTTTGACCATCAATTCATCTAAAATAGTGCGATCTTTGGGATCCCCTTTTAACAGTTCGATTTTTTGATTGAAAACCTGACTCAAAGCCCTCCGGAAGTCTTCCTCTTTAACGCAGTCAGAAACAACAGTCAAAATCGATTCTTGAGGTACATAATTGTCAATTTCCTGAATAATCAAATGGGCATTATCATTCCAACCAAGAATCAGTGTTTTTTCAGGATTTTCGACTTCAACAACTGTATTCTTAAGGATTGCTCCTGTATCAATCGGAAATTGCTGATCAGAACTGGCCACGATGGTATCATCATCTTCGGAAATAGCGATAATCTGATCCCCTGACTGCAAAACCGTATTCATCGGTGGATTCAAATAGGTTTTACCCTGAGACTGAATACCGATCACAGTCGATTTTGCAAACATCAACAGAACGTCACCAAAGGTTTTACCGATTACTTGTGAACACTCACTGAAATATATTTCGTCTCCACCAAAATCCAGAAGCTCCGTGTAAACTGTTGAAAGACCGGGCTGGCGACATGTTTGAGCAATAATACGGGAAATTAACGTATCACTAAGAATTATTTCCGCTTGATTATTGCCGGCAATTTGAGCCACCTGAACATTTTCAGGATCTCGTAAAACAGTAACAATATTATAGGGTTCACGACGTTTATTAGGGTTATTGGTAATGGCAAGGATCGTTTTTATCACCCGAGTATCGTCTTCAGGTATAATGATAATTGATCGGGAGGTATTTAAACTGACAATTTCAAGATCATCGATATCGATTGGATTTCCCTGTCGAGTAACAATTCTCGTGGTTTTTGTATCAGTGATCCGTTCCCGAATGGCATCATCCATTTCTGATTTATCGTGATTTCCCATGATGACGATGCAGGCATGCTTACGGTTGCTATTGGCTTCAATCAATTCTTCCAGAATTGTAAAAATCTGCTCAGACCAGCCCAATATAATCGTTTGGTCTTTTTCAATTACTCGGGATCGTCCTTTTCGTAATGAATCCAGTTTTGCTTCAATACCGGTTGTTAAGATCCCAATCAGGATACTGAGAATAAAGATCCCGCCTAGCGTGGTAACAAACATCAGAAAGATATAGCCGGCACTTCCTGTATCACCACTAACCGTTCCAGAGTCGATGGCCCGCATTAACCCCATCCACAGTAATTCCGTAAAACTGGAGGTTGGGCCAGATTGTGTAACCCAGACGATTAGTGAAATAATAGCAATCATAATCGCCGTGGCACTAGCCAAAGATAATAGCAAAATGCCTGTTCCTTTTGACATCAGGTTGTCAAATTTATAGCGGAGCCTTTCTAAGAAACCAACTTCATCCATTTCAACACCTCTTCTAAGTTATTTGTCTTTTCTAAACCCAAATTAGAAAATCTTCCTAATTTTGATTCTAAACAATTGATTTTATTCATTTTTTGTATAATATTTAAATATTTTATCACATTCGAGCACTTCCGACAATCATTGTTGTCGCTCTATTTCACTGATTTGTGGTTTTGGAATATTGGTAAAGCACCATTTTACACATTTATTCTTCAGAATCCAGATCTTTATCTTTTCTTTTTTTCAGCAAACTGCCAAGGTACATACCTAATAAGGCGATTCCTCCATAAATACCGCCATATGTCAATGCCTTTATCTCAATCATCACATATATTGGTGGCAAAAATATGATGCTTATAAATATCGGATAGAACCAGACAACACCGTTCTTCAATCCGTACAGAAATGCTGAAATAAAACAATAAGCAGGAATAATTAACCGCAGAAAGAAGGAGAAGTAGTTTGAATTTGGCTCGAGCGTCGGTAAGATAAAATAAATCAACGATGTCATAATCAGATATGGTAATACTGGAATTAACAAGGGTAGGTTTTTCTTCATGTTCGACTCCTGTGGACTTGATAAAAATTATATATATTTTATTATATCATTTTAAAAAAGAGATAAAAGAACAAATTCATTTGTTCTTTTATCTCTTTTCATATTTCATAATTTTCTACACAGCTTCTGTTTATATGATCGTAGTTTCCTCCGGTTTGTTTAATCCTTGTCGGATACACCCTCGTCATCTGCGTTCTTTTTTGCACCTTTGCTTCGCTAACATTACTGTCATTATACTCGCTCATGCGACACTTCGTCTCCGCGATGCTGCGCCTCCGTCGCGTCAGTCGCCAGATGGCTCCTCGTAACATTACTGCCATGAAATGAAGCCGTGCAACTCCGTCTCCGCTGCGCTGCGCCTGCGTTTGGGGCTTCGCCCCATAAAAAAATAGATGGGAACATTGGTTTTCAGGCGAGCTTGAATTAATATTCTCAAATATACTGCCGTTTA
>CAZEBY010000101.1:0-6185 GCA_964510565.1 uncultured Lachnospiraceae bacterium
CATTGCATTAATTATATCGTATAAAATTTAAAAATTCAATTAAGAAACCATTTCCAGGCGCTATTCTTTAGCAAATTCATGACTTTCACCTTTCACTGGCACTGAAATCTAAAAAAAGCTTGACGACATCAAGCTTTTGCTTTTCTCATAATCATTAATTTATCGAATCCTGGGTTTTTGCATACATAGCGGCAACTCCAAATGACATTGGGATAAAAGCGCTTCATCCAGCAAAATGTCTTTAACACTGCCATCGGCAAACACGCTGCCATGGTGTAAAATAATCACCCGGTCACAGATATCTAGGGCCATATCGAGATCGTGGGTAGCTATAATTTTAGTCAGCTTTAAAGAATCCAGGGTATTGATAACATTTCGTCGGGCCTGAGGATCCAGAAACGAGGTCGGTTCATCGAACAAAATCATCCGGGGATGCATCGCCAACACTGAAGCAATGGCAATTACCCGTTTCTCGCCGCCGGATAAACGATGGGGCATCCGATCCCGGAGATGGCTGATGCCCAGCTGTTCCATGGCATTGACCACCCGCTCTTCGACCACATGTTCGTCCAGCAACTCATTACGTGGGCCAAAGGCGATGTCATCATAAACCTTAGTCATAAATAACTGATCATCAGGGTTTTGAAAAACCATTCCTACTTTTCGTCGAATATCCTTCAGCGTTTTTTTCTCCACTGACAGTTCTTCCACTTTAATCGAACCTTCTTTAATCTCGGATATCCCGATAATCAGCTTAAAAAAGCTCGATTTTCCGGCACCGTTGGCTCCCACCAAGGCGATACTCTCACCCTCTTCAATTGTAAGATTGATATCCCGGATCGCCTGATGACCATCGGGATAGGAATAGTTTAACTTTTTTATTTCTAACATTGGATCTCCTCATTTTAAAAAACTGCCGATAAACAGGCTTAAATCAAAAAATCGCATCAAACACAAAATCCCCGATACTAAAACCAGGAACAGCCAATCGCCCTTTTGAATCGGGCTGGGTTTGGCGTACAGATAATTGCCATCGTAGCCCCGACATTTCATGGCCACATAAATGCTTTCGGCCCGGTCAAAACTTTTTAATAATAACTGCCCGACAAAAATGCCCATGTCTTTCATTTTAATCCCTTTGGCAGCCGGCGCTCGTAAAATATAGGCTGTATACATGTTTGACACCTGTTCCAGTAATACCGAGATATAACGGTAGGTCAGCATGATCTGCTCGACAATAATTTTGGGCACCTTAATGGCTAAAAGCTGATAGGATATTTTGGGCAGTGAGGTCGTGGCAATCAGAATCATCACCGCCATGACCGTAAAAATCGTTTTAACCATAATCGAAACAAAGGAGAGTACACCATAACTGATTGGCATCGGCCCAATCATTATGGCCAGTTGCTGATTAAAAATAATATTGGATAAACCGGCAAAAAAAGAAAAGGGCAGTGCTACTAAAAGCCGTTTCAGCAAGGGTTTATAGGGAATTTCAGCCAATGCCATTAAAATCACCGGATAGAAAGCAAAGACCATCAGCCCGGTAATACTATATGGATTAAATGAAATAACCAGCACCAGATAAAGCATCGTGGTAATCAGTTTGACCATTGGATGAAGGCGATGAATGATGGTATTACCCTCAGCCATTTCCTCAAGAGAACTGATTGTATTCATGGAGTCGGTAATTGTTGACATCGAGACTACCTTTCACTATAAATATTAAATAACCTCTGTCACTAAACAGAGGTTATTAAGCAAACTATTGTTAATGTTACCATATAAATATTTTCATTTCAATTAATATTGAATCGGTTATGCGGTTTTTTCTTTTCGGCGTTTGACAGCATAAATCAGATAACCAGTTCCGCCCGCCAGCATCAGGGTAATCCCAGCACCAATTATACCAGAAACACTGGTTCCAGCAGCTGAGCCTTCGCCATCTGTTGATTTGAACCCATAATCCGGCAGGAACGCGGTACTTTCCTGAATACTGGCGGCACTGTCATAGGCATTACCTGAGGTTTCCAGTTCGGCAGTTCCCGCTACATTTTCCATTGACCATTCCAAACCATCCGGATTGGATGATGCCAGCAGTGATAAACCACCACCGACGACAATGGCAAACACTAGTAGTACCCCCAAGACTTTTTGAATTGACAGGTTTTTGGGTAATTTTTTGTTATCCCTGGATGATTCCAGTAATTCAGGTCTCATCTTGTAGATAAAGACTAAAATTCCGCCAGTAACAATCCCTTCAACAAGACCAATCGCCAGATGAATCGGAATCATCATCCCCATAAAGGTTGCCATCGGCAATTCGGTAATACCGGAAGCCAGCGTTTGGACTACCACTGAAATGGCTCCCAAAGTCAGGGCTAAAATAACTGAAACCACGGATGCGACCGATATCCGGGTCGGTGTCAGCCCTTTTTTTACAATTGGTTTAAACACAAAAGGATAAACCAATAAACAAGCATAGAAACCGAGGTTCCAGATATTTGCACCTAAAGCCAACAGTCCGCCGTCAGCAAAGAATAATGCTTGAATCAATAATACTGCAGTCAATGTCAGAAATGCCGGAAACGGACCCAACAGCGCTGCCAATAAAATCCCGCCGCCAATGTGTCCACTGGAACCGGTTCCCGGAATGGTGAAATTAATCATCTGTCCGGCAAAAATTACAGCCCCCATAACCCCCATCAACGGAATCTTCTTTTCATCTAAATCGTCTTTACATTTATACGCCGAATAAGCAATTGCTCCGGCACTCGCCGCAAGCATGATTCCTCCGACTGCCGGAGAAACTAAAGCATCTGCCATGTGCATAACAATACCTCCTCAAAATTTAACTTAAAACAAAAAACACGAAGCACACCTCCCAAGTTTCAACTCTGGAAATACCTTCATGGCATCATTTTTGTCTCATAAACCGATTCGTATTCTGCACTTCAATGCTTTAAATACTATCTAAATTATAAATCACTTGTCTATACATGTCAAGTGAAAATAGCCGGAGTCTGTTGTTTTACTAACAGACTCCTTTGTTTATTCGTATACTATCGTCTTCGCTTCTGTGACTGACCGGAGGATCGACTCCCGGAAGAATTCTGTTTTCCCTTGATTTTGATTTTTTTATATTTAATATTGTTTTTGCGCATAAACTGAACAAACATAATTCGCATAATCGCCAGCAGCATTAAAATCACAATGATCGTTACATACCAGTAAAGAATTGGATAATCGGTCCAGTTTCGGGCTTTCATATCATTGACAGCATAAAGTGGGGTGGCCTTCACAAAGGTTTCGCTATTATAGACCTGCAGTTCGCCGATCTGTTCTCCTGCCTTTACATCGGTTTCGAGATTTGCCAGGGTTGCATCACCCTTTACCTTGGTTTCATCCCATTTCACTTTTGAAGTGTAGCCTTCCTTGTTGGCTTGAGGTACTGCCGTAATCAAGGCTTCATTGGTCTTGTACTTCAATTTATTCCCATCGAAAACATGATAATTAACCACCTGAACCACCTGCTCTTTATCTTCGGGATCCGACCATTCCAGCAGTTGATATTCTTTAACCACAGCATTGATGGTATCGCTGGCTTCTCTAAAAAGCACATTCTCATCCGCATTAAAAATGATGCCAATCATATTTTTATCGTTACCTTCACCCTCAAAAACGAGACATTTATTTGCTTCCTCCGTGAACCCGGTTTTTCCGCTGGTGGCGTAACCGTTAAACACTGAATTAGTTCCCGAAAGATTATTAGCCACCCGGTAATCTTCTGGTAATTCATTGAAATTGGAATACAATAACAGGTTGGAGTTATTCCATTTATGCTTGGTCTTATTGGTTTGAACCTCATGAACCTTCGCTCGAGTGATCGCTTTAATGGTGGTCTCATCAAAGGCCGTTTTGGCAAGGATCAACATATCCGCCGGGGTGGTATAGTGGTTGCTGCTATGGAGTCCATGAGGATTGGTGAAATTACTACCGGTCATCCCCAACTCCTTTGCCTTTTTATTCATCGCTGCCACAAAGGCTTCATAAGCTTTGTCCGCACTGATTGAACTGTCACCAGCAATTTTTCGACCAATATTCACCGCAATGGTTTCCGCCGCATCATTGCCCGACGGCAATAGTAGTGCATAGAGCAATTCGTTGAGCGACAGCACCTCTTCGGCTTCAAGACCGGCTGTGCTGCTGTCGGCATCGAGACTTGCAATTTCATCGCCCACCGTAAAATTCTCATTGAGATCACCGTGTTCAATCGCCACCAGTGCCGTCATCAATTTGGTGGTACTGGCCGGATAGAATTTTTCATTCTGTTTTTGGGCAAAAAGAACATCGCCGCTATTCACTTCATAAATGATTACACCTTCATCAGCGCCATAGGCGGGCAAGCCCGCCGCCAACACTCCAGACATGCCAAAGACCAGGCTAAGTATCAACAATAGTCCTATTTTTCTTTTCATTTCCCCTCTCCCCTCAGAGCTGCTACTTGATATAGCGGGTTACTTGGAACAATTCTTTTTCTTCATTGATGGCTTCTTCACTACCTAAAACACAAATGGCATTTTTACCAAGCACCGCCGCAATCATGTCCCCATGACTTTTTAGTTGTGCCACGGTGGTTTCTAAAATTTCATCCCGCTCTTTTTGCAGATCTGCGGCAGAAACGTCACTAAAATAAAAATTATCCGCAATCTCGCCTTTCACCGAAGCGCTGAGCGGAACATCCTTACTGCTGATGGTGCCAATGATGTACTTTTCCAGTTCGCGCTGGGAGAGCTCCAGATTATTAATATAATCAACTACCCCCTGATACGCTTCAAAGGTCTTCTTGAGTTTGGGATCCCGGTAAGAACCAAAATAAAGATCTCCCCCACGACCGACACTCATAAAAGCACCGTAGGCGCCGCCCTGTACCCGCACCCGGTTCCAGAGATAGTCCATCGACAGAAGGCCTTTTAACACCAGTTGGGAACCAGCGTATTCATAACCTAGAGCGCGGATATTATAGCCCTGGGAAACATATTGAATCTTAGCCGCCGTTAAAAAACCTTCGTTGGCAATTTCAGTTTCAAAAGCAAAGGTATTTCTAGCCGCTTTATTTGACGCCAGCCCCACCACATAAGGGTTCAGGGCAGTTACGGTCCGATCCCGGATTTCTTCGGTGCCGGTGATACTGATAATTGGTTTTCTGGTGGTGAACACCAAGCTGGCAATGTTGGTAAGTTTTTCGGTTAAGGCTTCAAACTGCTCATCAAAGTTAGCTTCCAGATCAGCAATAAAGCGATAAAACTCAATCCCACCAAATTCTTCAAACAATCGGGCTGACTGGGAATAGTAGGACTGCAACCGTTGTACCCCAACCACATGGCCGGCAGTTAAAAATTGGGTCTCCTTATGGGTCTTGATTTCCCGGATCATATCGTGAATCAGGTTTTTTTCCGTAAACAGGGTCCGGGTAATCACGTCGGTAATGATTTTGACTAAGATCGGGATATTCTCCATCACCGCTTTTCCCTTAACGTAGCAGTGGGAGGTGAAATCTCCATAATGGTGGACGTCGTCATAAGACTCAATCCCAAAGGACAGACCTCCGGTATGGATCTCAATTTCCTGACTCAGTCGTCTAAAATCCATGGTTGTGGTACTAAGACTGCCCAGTAACTTGCACATCAACGATAAATATTTCAAATCTTCCTGTGGCAGCTCACTGTAATCAAAATAGAGCTTTAAGTAAGAAATCCCACCAGTGAAACCAGGATGGAACAGTAACGTGGTATCCAGCACCTCCTGAACTTCCAGCGGGTAACTCCGACCAGTGCGGCTGATGTCAGCCAGCGACAGCTTGGGAATTTTTTCGAGATCCTCGGGTTTATCCTCTTCATTTTGCTTTTCAATCAGGGTCTGGGTTTCATCAATCAGGGCCTGGAGTTCTGCTGGCGTCAGACCCGCTTTAAAAGATGCCAGTTTTTCCGCTAATGCCTGATCGGCTTTTTCCTGTAGGGTATTGTCCGGCACAATGGTCACCAGGGTTTGGTGGGTATTGTCAATCAGCATCCGTTTAATCAGCTGCTCAAAGTAGCCGTCTTTCCAGCTGTCCTTGAATTTTTTAAATGCTGCTTTGTATTTAAGGTAGGCAATCGGATCTTCGCCATAGAGCCAGTCATCCA
>CAZEBY010000102.1:0-6184 GCA_964510565.1 uncultured Lachnospiraceae bacterium
TCGATTGCACTTTTTTACGGAATAGCCGGGCTTCAAAGCGTATTGATGCCCTGGGAGAGATTAAAGGAGGAAGAGGAATGAAAAAGAAATTAGTGTTACTGGTCGGAATCTTGCTGATTGTTTTAACTGGGTGTACGCCGAAAAGTGAGGAAAAAATTACAGTGGTGCTGGATTGGGTGCCCAATACCAACCATACCGGCCTTTATGTGGCGAAGGAGCTTGGCTATTTTGAGGAAGAGGGTCTGGAAGTTGAAATTATTCAACCCAGTGAAGGTGGCTCGGCCGATCTGATCGCCGCCGGACAGGGGGAATTTGGGATCAGTTATCAGGAACAGGTGACCTACGCCCGAACCGCGGCAAACCCCTTGCCAATCAAAGCGATTGCCGCCATTATTCAGCATAACACCTCCGGCTTTGCTTCACCGGTGGATCGCAAGATTGTCAGCCCCAAAGATTTTGAAGGTAAAAAATACGGTGGCTGGGGTTCACCGATGGAAGTGGCAACGTTAAAGGGTCTGATGGAAGGGGCGAATGCTGATTTTAACAAACTGGAAATGGTCGATGTGGGAACGATGGATTACTTTACAGCAGTTAAAGACCATGTCGATTTCACCTGGATCTTCTATGGCTGGGATGGCGTAGCGGCGGAGCTGAAGAATGAACCGCTCAATTTTATCAAGCTGCAGGATGTCGATAAAAACCTGGATTATTATACCCCGGTGATTATTGCCAGTGAAGATTATCTGGCCAAGAATCCGGAAACGGCCAAAAAGTTTTTGCGGGCCGTTTCCAAAGGCTATCAGTATGCGATTAAAAACCCTGAGGCCGCAGCCGATATTTTATTAATTGACAACCCCGAAATTGACCGTGACCTGGCAGTCGCTTCGCAAAAATATCTGGCGAATGAATATCAGAGCGATGCCGAAAAATGGGGCATTATGAGTCCGGACATCTGGAAAAACTATGGCAGCTGGATGTATAAGCAGGGCCTGCTGGAGAACCAGTTAAATGCCGATGAGGCTTTTACCAATGAATATCTGCCAGAATAAATGTGTCCTCAAGGTTACCGGGGTTACCAAAGAGTATAATCATAAAAATATTATCGAAGAGATCACGCTTACTCTCAACCAGGGCGAGTTTGTCTCGGTGCTGGGTCCCAGCGGCTGTGGGAAAAGCACCCTCTTTAATGTGATTGCCGGACTGCTGACCCCGGAAGCTGGTCAGGTTTTTGTCAACGAAAAAGAAGTTACCGGAGAAACCGGGATCGTCAGTTATATGTATCAGAAAGATTTGTTGCTGCCCTGGCGCAATGTCATTGACAATGCGATCCTGCCGCTGGAAATCCGGGGAATCCCCAAAAAAGAAGCCCGGGAAGAGGTTCGCGCAATGCTGCCAATTTTTCAGCTGGAAGAAGATGGCGAAAAATATCCGATCCAATTGTCCGGCGGGATGAAACAACGGGTTTCGCTGCTGCGAACGACGATGTTTTCAAAGGAGATTATGCTGTTGGATGAACCCTTTGGGGGGCTGGATGCGATTACCCGGTTGAAAATGCAGGAGTATCTGCTGACGATTTTAGAAAAAATCAGGGGCTCGGTGCTGTTCATTACCCATGACATTGACGAAGCGATTTTTTTGTCCGACCGGATCTATATCATCAGCGGATCCCCGGCCCATATTGTCGAAGAAATTGTGGTGCCGGTTAAACATGCCGGTCCCGAAGTAATGATGACCTCCGGGGAGCTGCGTCAGTTGCGCAGTGATATTTTAAAACGCTTGTGAATTCCGGTGAACGGGCGACCGTGGAATTAACACCAGTCGGATGGATGATCTTGTCCGGGCGGTTCGTAACCACCCGCCCCAGGCAGTCTCAATGTTGAGACTGCTTTTCTCATTTTGAGACGCGAATTCTCATAATGAGAAAGAATCGCCACACCTTTGCTGGAAAAAATCCCAGGATAACTCCCAAAACCGGAAATTAACAGCGTTTAAGTAAACGTTTAAATAAGCTGGTAGCGAAAGTGGTTTTGGCACGATTATTGCTGTTAGTAATAGGCAGTGTATCAATACCAAAAACAAGGAGGTTTAAAATGGCGTTAAAGGCAGCATTTATTTTTATTGCGCCCAATGCAGATCCGGCCATTCACCGGTCAGCGGTGGAAACCGAACAGGTTACCCTGATCTCAGTGGGGGTTTCATCTTACGAGGCGGCAGTGGATACGGCCCTGCAGCTGGTGGATGAAGGCGTGGCAGCTTTTGAACTCTGTGGCGGATTTGGAAACCGGGGCACAGCGATGATCAGTGAGGCCGTCAAGGGAAAAGCAGCGGTCGGCGTAGTTCGCTTCGATATTCACCCTGGTTTAGATAACAAAAGCGGTGACGAAATATTCTAGCTAAAGAGCATGCTTGGGATTACAAAATATGCGCGCAGCAAGGAGGTGATCCTGATAAAAAAGTTTATCATTGAATTTGGGATGGGAATGGATTTTCATGGCCAGGATGTCAATAAAGCCGCCGGAAAAGCGATCAAAGACGCCATTTCGAGGAGCTGTCTGATTGGACTCAATGAGATTTGCGGCCTAAATGAAGAGAATCTCAATGAACAAATGTTGATTGAGGCCATTGTCGGTGTTTCCCGGCCGGAAGATTTAAATACCGAAGCGCTTAAAAAACTCTTTCCGGTAGGAAAGGTGACCATCACAGCGAAGAAGGGAGGATTAACAACTGCCGGTCTTTTCTTTCCCGGTTTTGGCGATACCGATAATACCATTGAAGCAGCCATCGTCTGTGTAACCGTCAGTGTCTAAACCACATGGGGTTTGGATGATTTCGTATATCACGAGCAGGTAAAAAAGGAGGAAATATTTTGAAAATTTCAAATGAAACTATCATTGACATGTATGAAAAAATGGTAAAAATCAGGAAGTTCGAAAATAGAGCCATGAATCTTTTTGCTGAAGGTCAGGTTGGCGGATTCGTTCACCTTTATATTGGTGAAGAAGCAGTAGCAACTGGAGTATGCGAAAGCTTGCGTGAGGATGATTATATCACCAGCACCCATCGTGGTCACGGTCACATTATCGCCAAAGGTGGCGATTTAAAATTCATGATGGCGGAACTTTATGGGAAAGACACCGGATATTGCAAGGGTAAAGGCGGATCGATGCATATCGCCGATGCCACCAAGGGAATCCTCGGGGCTAACGGGATTGTCGGGGCCGGGCACAACATTGCAGTTGGCGCTGGCTTGGCAGCCCAATATAAGGGCACCGATCAGGTTTGTGCCTGTTTCTTTGGCGATGCCTCAACCAATCAGAGCACCTTCCATGAAGGATTAAACCTGGCCAGTACCTGGAAATTACCGGTTATCTTTATCTGTGAAAACAACGGCTACGGAATATCTGTGAGCCAGGCCCGTCATCAGAATATCACCGATATCTCCCAGCGGGCGGTGTCATACAATATTCCGGGGATCACGGTGGATGGTAATGATGTCTTTGCAGTCTTTGAAGCGGTTCAGGAGGCTGTTGCCAGAGCTCGCAAGGGTCAGGGACCAACTCTGATTGAATGCAAAACCTATCGCTGGCGGGGGCATTTTGAAGGTGATCCGACAGTGTACCGCCCCGAAGGCGAGCTGGAACAATGGAAGAAAAAAGATCCGATTCCCCGAGTCGAAAAATATATTCTTGAAAATCAGGTCATGACTCAGGTAGAAATGGATCAACTCAATGAAAAAATTGACGCCCTGGTTGAAGAAGCGGTTGATTTTGCCCAAGCCAGTAAATTCCCGGATGTATCGTCTGCGGTCGAAGATGTATACACTGATATAGTAGAGGAGGGACGATCAAGATGAGAGAGCTTACTTATGGACAAGGAATCAAAGAAGGAATGCGGATAAAAATGCTGGAAAATCCGGATGTCTTTATTTTCGGTGAAGATGTTGGTCTTTTTGGGGGCTGTTTTGGTGTTACCGCCGGTTTATTTGAAGAATTTGGCGAAAAACGAGTCCGGGATACCCCAATCTCCGAAGGTGCCATTATCGGAGCTGCGGTTGGGGCGGCCGCCGTAGGTTTACGGCCAATTCCCGAGCTGATGTTTGTCGACTTTGCCACCGTCGGGATGGATCAACTGGTTAATCAGGCGGCTAAGATGCGCTATATGTTTGGTGGAAAATTGAAACTGCCAATGGTGGTTCGTTTGCCATCCGGCGGCGGCGTGGCCGCTGCTGCCCAGCATTCCCAATCGCTGGAAGCCTGGTTTACCCATGTGCCTGGCCTTAAGGTGGTTTATCCCTCCAATCCTCAGGATGCGATCGGTTTAATGCTCTCTGCTATTGATGATGATAACCCGGTTATCTATCTGGAAAATAAAACCCTTTATGCCGTTCCCGGCCAGGTTGAGGATGAGGTCAAACCAATTCCTTTGGGTAAAGCCAATATCAAACGGGAAGGGAATGACGTTTCGATCATCACCTATGGGAAACAGGTGTACGATGCCCTTAAAGCCGCGGAAATACTCGAAAAAGATGGGATTGACGCAGAAGTCATCGATTTGCGCTCGCTCTATCCGCTGGATACCGAAGCCATCTTTGAATCCGTCAAGAAAACCCATAAGGTTGTGATTGTCTCCGAAGAAGCTAAACGCGGCAGCTATGCCGGCGAATTGGCCGCGATTATTGCGGATGAATGCTTCTATGAATGTGATGCGCCGATTAAACGGGTTTGTGCCCTGAATACCCCGGTGCCATTCTCAGGAAATCTGGAAGCCTATGTGCTGCCAAATGCCGACGATGTCGTTCAGGCGGTTAAAGCCCTGTTTTAAGCATCACTATTAATCAGGTAAAAGGATCATGGTTCTGGAAATAATGGAGTGATCAGCGATGATATTATTTCCGGAACTTTTTTAAATGGTACAAGTGACAGCCGTACCGATCAATTGTTAATCTGTTGTATGCTGCAAGCTCGGACAGGCTATCGCCGTGTCCGCCTTGATGCATACAACATGATGTAACAATTGTCGGCACTAGGTTCAGATCTGCTTATAAATATTTTAGGACATAAAAGGTGGTGAACTTATGAATTCAATCGGAATCATTGCCAATCCGGCTTCGGGAAAGGATATCAGACGACTGGTTTCCCATGCCACGGTAATTGACAACAACGAGAAGATCAATATCGTTGAGCGCGTGATCCTGGGAGCCCAGCAAAATGGGGTAAAGAAAGTTTATATGATGCCAGATCCCTATAATATGGGCTATCGGGTTGAGGATAAGTTAAGAACCTCCGGCGAGCTGAGATGCGAGATTGAGGTATTCGATTTTTACAAGGAAGACACCGTAGAAGATACTTACAAAGCCGTACAATTGATGAATGAAAAAAAAGTTGGCTGTATTGTCACCCTTGGTGGTGATGGAACCAATCGGGCGGTGGCCAAAGATATTAAGGAAATCCCCTTGATTTCGATCTCCACCGGGACCAACAATGTCTACCCAGACATGATCGAAGGGACTATTGCCGGCATTGCGGCAGCAGTGGTGGCTTCTCGTAAATTTGAAAAAGAAGTCTATGCCAATAGAGATAAGATTATAGAGATTTATGTAGCGGGTCAGCTTAAGGACATCGCCCTGATTGATGCGGTGATTTCCCGGGATATCTTTGTCGGTTCCCGGGCGATCTGGAAGATTGACGATATTGAGAAAGTTTTTGTCGCCCGCAGTCATCCGGCCTCGATCGGTTTTTCGTCATTGGTGGGGGGAAAAATCATTATTACCGAAGCGGATGACTATGGTGCTTACGTCAGTATTGACAAAGATGCGCCAAAAATTAAGATTCCCATGGCAGCCGGGATTGTGCTGCCGATTGGCACCAGTGAGCCGGTGCTTCTTGATTTTAACGAAGAATATGCATTTACGACGTATTGTCGGGGGACCATTGCCCTGGATGGTGAACGGGAAATTGAATTCCATCAGGATCAGAGCTTTATCTTTAAAATCAGTCGCAACGGGCCCTGGCACGTGGACGTCAAAAAAGCCATTGAAACCGGACAGAAAAACCGCTTTTTCGAGGTTTTAGAATAAAAAGGAGGATTGGATTATGGCCAAGTTTTTAGTAATGCCCAAGCTGGGGTTGACGATGACCGAAGGGACCATTGCCAACTGGCGCAAAGCAGAAGGCGACAGCGTCGC
>CAZEBY010000103.1:0-6184 GCA_964510565.1 uncultured Lachnospiraceae bacterium
CCATTTATATACTGTAACACCATTTTTTATAAGGAGGTCAACCAATGAAATGAAAACAATCATCGATTTCCTGCCCAAGGTTTTTGCTGTCCTGGGATCGCTGCTCGGTTTTTGGTTAGGCGGGTTTGACGGGTATTTGTATACCCTGCTTGGCTTTATCCTGATCGATTACCTCAGCGGTCTGATTCTGGCAGCCGCCCGGCGGCAGGTATCCAGCGCAGTTGGCTTTATTGGAATTCTGAAGAAAATGCTGATCTTCGTGATCGTCGCCATGGGGCACCTGCTCGATCAGAACCTGCTTAGCGATGGCGCGGCGCTGCGCACCGCCGTGATTTTTTTCTACCTGGCCAATGAAGCCATCAGTATTACCGAAAACCTCGGCGCCCTGGGTTTTCCGATTCCGGCCAGCCTCAAAAAAGTTCTGGCCCAGCTGTCCGAGGAAGAATGAGTAGGGTGTGACTTGGGGACGTTACGGATGTCAGCCCGATAGGGATGAAATACGTCGCGTCCCCGTGTCATGCGCGGGCCACGTTACAAATGTGACAAAAAACGTCCCCATGACACCCTGAAAAAATTAAAAAGGAGAATGTTTATGTGTATCAATAACAATCAACAATTAACCCCGCATTTTAACCGTCAGGAATTTAAATGCTGCTGTGAAGGCCGTTACTGCGATGGCTTCCCGGCCGAGATGAATAACGATCTGGTGGAGCGGCTGGAGGCCGTCCGGATGGCTCTGGGCGGGCCAATGATTATCACCTCCGGGGTACGCTGTCCGGTTCGCAATCAGGAGGTCGGTGGCATTGTCTACTCCCGCCACCTGACGGGAGATGCCGCCGACTGCTATGCTCCGGGGATCTCGGTTTACGACCTCGCCGATGCCGCCATCACCGCCGGCTTGGGGGTAATTATCTATGAAGCCGAAGGATTTTGCCATCTGGAAATTTAATAGGGCGTGAAATGGGGACGTTACGGATGTCAGCCCGATAGGGATGAAATACGTCGCGTCCCCGTGTCATGCCCGGGCCGCTTTGTAGTGTATAAAACCCCAGCCCAGATAATAAATTCTAAAAATAAATGGCACTTTTATCGGCAATATTCCATTTATAAGTATAACCGATGAAAGGAGGTACACAAAATGCCAGTAACAACTGATTTTATCAGCAATAAGCTCCAGGTTCGTTCGAACTATGGAATGGTTGACGGTAAGGAAGTGATTAAGTCAAAGACTTATGCCAACCTTAAAGAGACTGCCGCCGACGATGATATCTACGCTGTGGCTGAAGCGCTTGCCAGTCTGCAGGCTCCTACCATGGAAGAAGTATTCAAAGTCGAAACGACGCTCTTGATTCCCGGCGTGTAACACGCTAAAAAAATAACGAAAGGAGGTAAAAGCGATGGCAGATATTAAAGCAACCCTGGTTTTTGCCCGGGCTGATGGTAAAAACGCCACCATTTCGGTAGCCGATGCCGATCCGGCCGTGACACCGGTTGAGATCAACGCGGCGATGGATCTGATCCTGGCCCGGAATGTGTTTGTACCGGACAATATTGCCCTGGTTAAAAAAGTCAGTGGCAAACTGATTTCCACCACCACCCAGGATTTTGAAATGACAGTCTAAAAAAATGGCGGGGGAAACCCCGCCTTTGAGGTTGTCGCTAAACTACCGTACCGACCAATTGTTAATCTGTTGTTCGCTGCGGAATCGGACAGGCTCTGCCGTGTCCGCTCCGATGCGGACAACATGATATAACAATTGTCGGCACTGGGTTATCTTTTTTGACAGGCTGAGAAAAAGCCGGGGGAAACCCCGCCTTTATCAGGACATACCAAGCAAACGTTTGTTCGCAAAAGACTTGAAATTCATAAGTAAATGAAGTATAATAAAGAGAACATAAGTTCTATAAAATTGAAAGAGGTGACAAATGAAAAATGATGAAATGATTCTTCTGGTTCGGGGTGCCAGAAACCGCGATCCCCATTGTCAATTGGCTTTGATTGACCGCTTCAAACCGCTGATGCTGTCAATGATTCGGCGTTATGTGTACGAAACCGATGCGGTCGATGACTACCTCAGTGAAGCCGCCATTGTGCTGCTCAATGCGGTGGCGACCTTTAATGAAGAACGGGGGGTGCCCTTTAGTGGCTATTTGAAAAAAGAATTATTCTATTATTTTGTCAATGTCGCCAAAACCCATCAGAATTTAACTTCACTGGACGTTTCAACCACCAGCGAGGAAACTTTTTCCTTGCTCGATACCCTGGCTGATCCCGCCGACATCGAAGGCGATTATCTCCATGCCGAAGATCTGTCAGCCCTGCAGTGTTACCTGCCGCAACTGCGTGAGCGGCAGCGCTGGATTATTGAAGAACACTACGCCAAAAATCGCAGCTTTCGGGAAATTGCCGCCGCCCTCGGCGTCAGCGCCAACAGCCTGGTTAAACTCCACCGCCGAGCCATCCAGGACCTGCGCACCCATTTCGGCCTCAACCTGATCAACTAAACGACGCCAAAAAGACCACTCAGTTTGAGTGGTCTTTTTGGCGTCTACGTTAAACTATTCTTCAAATTATTAATCTCAACCTTCAGCTTATCCGAAATATCATTAAGCAAGGTCAGTTTTTCATTAATCTCACTCATCGCTTCCTGATGCTCGCTGATGATCTTATAGGATTTGGCAGCCTGTGATTCCACTGAATTCATGCTCAACACAATGCTGTCGAGAATGCTCTCAATCTTCTTGGCCGAATCCACACTCATGACCGCCAGCTTGCGCACCTCGTCGGCGACGACGTTAAAGCCGCGGCCAAATTCACCGGCCCGGGTGGCTTCAATGGCGGCATTAAGACCCAACAGATTGGTCTGGGTGGCGACATCGCGGATAAATTTAAGAATCGAATCGGTTTCCTTGACCTTGTTCTTGGAAATCGTTGAGGATTCCAGCAGTTCGTCCGAAGCTTTGATCAGGGCTTCAATCTGGATCGAGAAATTATTGACAACATCGGTAACCGAGCGGATATTTTCAAACATATTTTCAGAAATATTCTGGAAGTTTTCAGCCTCATGAACCAGTAAGCGGTTGTGATGGCCCATTTTAGAGATTGAGTTGGCAAAGACATAAAGCATATCGGCAGCCGCATTGATCTTGTCGCGGGGCACGATCGTGATTTTCCGGAGCGCAGCGATATACTCATCCTCATCAACGCCGATTTCTCGGGCGATCTTTCGAAACTTATCCTCGTCCGGTGGTGCATCCAGCACCTGGCCGCCAAGAATCGCCCCGATCTGCACGCCGTCGACGACAATCGGGGCTGCAAAATCGACCAGCCCGGCATGACAGGAGTAAACCGCCGGTTTGCCGGTGGTACCGGCTTTTTTGCCGCCATTGATATCGCAGGCGGTACAGCGTTTGCTTCCTTCACTAGATCCCCGGGTGTATTTCATGCAAAAATCGGTGAAATTACTGGGCTCGGTAATCGGCCCTTTAACGTTGTCAACAGAAAGACTGGCCATCCCCAGAGCTTTGGCAAAACTATCCTGAAACTGCTGCAAGACATGTAAATCAATGAGTTCATCGACAGTGTAGCTTAATTTCTTCTCCATTTAAATACTCCTTCATAATAAAATATCCCTCAAACATCATTTAAGTCATTGCTGATATCGTGTGCATAAGAAAATGTATTAAATATATTCCCATAATAAATACATTCTATCATGTCAATTAAAAAAAGTCACCTATAAACCTTATCACCCCAGAGATAAAAATTCACCCCGGTGCGCGAAACCTTAAATAACCATAAAAATAATAATTTCGCGCCATCCTATGCTATAATATATAAAGAAGAAAACCGATTATCCAAAAAAATCCTGTCACACAACATGCCACATCTTGCCTTTTGCCAATTTATAGCTGATAATAGGGGATGCGCAAAAAAATTCCAAAACCATGCAATAAAACGTTATCTTAAAACGTTACTATAATGTTGGGGGTTAATCCTGATGAAGCTATTCCTTTCGATGGTGGTACTAAATGATACCGTCAGCACAGAAAAACAGAAACTGAATATCGACGAAGCCATCTTCACCCGGATTGCCGTAGGCGATATGGCTGCCTTCGAAGAATTATACCGCCTGACGGAACGAACCGTCTATGCCTTTGTGCTGTCAACCCTGAAAAACCACGACGATACCCTTGATGTGGTTCAGGACACCTACTTAAAGATCAGAGCCGCCGCCCATCTCTATCAGCCGATGGGCAAGCCGATGGCCTGGGTCTTTACCATCGCCCGGAATCTTTCAATCAGCAAAATCCGCAGCAAACAGAAAAACGACAACCTCGAAATGCGTGATCTGGAAAACGACCTCAATTTTTCCTATGTCAGTGATCAGGAAGACCGTCTGGTGGTTCAGGCGGCACTGAAAATCCTTAGCAGCGAAGAAACCGAAATCATTCTTTTACATGCCATTTCCGGCTTTACCCACCGCGAAATTGCTAAAAATCTGGATATGAAGCTTTCGACCGTCCTGTCAAAATACCATCGCGGACTGAAGAAGCTTAAAAAATATCTCATCGAACAGGAGGTGTTAAGATGAGCACCCGCAAAAAACTGAATATTGAAGCCGCACTAGCCCGCAGCATCAGCCAGGCTCCCGGTCTGGATTTTGATAAACTGGCCGCAATCCCGGTGATCAAGATGCAAAGCCACGACCAGATCACCCGGCAAGTGCAGGCGCCTGCCAAAACCGCGGCCCGCAGTCGGCGCTATTTCAGGCCACTCTCGATGGCTGTGGCCGGCGCACTGGTGATGATTGTCTGTATCACCACCTGGTTTGGCGAGTTTAAATCGCCGGAGAGCATCATTGCCCTCGACGCTAACCAGAGTGTTGAGATCGTCACCAACAAGCACAAACAGATTCTTTCGGTAAAAGCCTTCGATCAGGAGGTGCAGGCGCTGCTGGATGAGGAGAACCTTGATCAGACCAATCTGGAAGATTCGGTCGGGGTGATCATCACCACGATGATCAAAAACGGTTATCTGGATGAAAATAAAAGCGTCGTGATGATCACGGTAGCCAATCCCAGTACCGCTAAAGCCGATGATCTGGCAAGCTCCCTGAATCAGGTTATTAAAGACAGTGCCACCGCCGAAAACATCAGCGCCACCGTGGTCCGACAGACCGTCACTCCGGATAGTCAGACCGCGACCGAAGCCGAACAATACAGTGTCACCACCGGTAAACTCAACGTGATGAAAGAACTGATAGCCGCCGACAGTTCGCTGACGATGGAAACCCTGGCCGGCATGTCATTGACCGATCTGCTGGCGGTCTCCAAGGATAAAGCGGTCGACCTCACCAAGGTGATTACCGTCGATGAACCGGAAAAAGAGACCAAAGAGATCAGTACCCCGGCCATCCCGGCTGTCGAAGAACCGGCAGTCACCCCACCGGCCCCCACCAGCGAAACGGTGGTTGGTCCCAGCGATCCCAGTGATGCCAACAAGAGCACTCAGTCCGTCACGCCGGTTGTCAACGAGAGCCCGGCCCCGCCGACAGACAGCAGTGAGGACGCAATCGTGCCGGACGAACCCCCGGTAACCATTCCGGAAAAAGTGACCGAAGCGCTTGACGAAGAGAAACAACCGTTAAGCGAAGAAAAAACCCCGTTAAGCGAAGAAAAAACCCCGTCAAACGAAACGGAGCCACCCCAGCAACCGGTAACGCCCAGCCCGGAAACAGCAACAGACCTAAGCGGCAATAACTGAAAATATGGCTCGTAGGGGCGAGGGTCTGACCCCCTGGTCATTATTAATCGCCCGAATCACCGCCCACCCGCCCCCATGTCATGCCTTGGCATCGTAGCAATAAAAAAACAAAAAAAAACAAAAATCCGATGCAATAAAACCCTCACCCCGGACGTTAACCCATTGTATAGGCAAAAAACGTCAGGGTGGTTAAAAATCGGAAAGGAGCTGATCGCTGTCATCGAAGAAAAAAGAAAACCCACCGGTTCTTCCGGAGTCAGGCAGTCGGAACGGCTAAAATTGAAAGTGATGGACACATTGTTATTCTGAAATATTAGAATGTGTCAAAGATGTGAGCTAAACCCATCATTATTTCGGTTTTGTAATGTAAAAATCACGAATTTTATTCAAAAAAACATCGATATTTATTGCAAAACA
>CAZEBY010000104.1:0-5948 GCA_964510565.1 uncultured Lachnospiraceae bacterium
AAAAGCCCAGCTCATTTCAAACCCCGGTTGCTATACAACCTGCAGTATTTTGAGCTTGGCACCCCTGATTAAAAACAATCTCATTGACACCAGCAGTATCATCGTTGATGCCAAATCCGGAGTAAGCGGAGCCGGTCGGAGTGCAATCACCGATTTGATGTATTGTGAATGCAATGAGACCATCAAGGCCTACAAAATCGGTTCCCATCGCCACACCCCGGAAATTGAGCAGGAATTGCGGCTTTTGAATAATCAGGATTTTAATATTTTGTTCACCCCCCATCTGGTGCCGATGAACCGCGGTATTCTGGCTTTATCCTATGCCAAATTAACGGCAGACCTGAGTTTGGAAGCGATCAAGGCGATTTACCGCGACTTCTATCAGGATGAATATTTTGTCAGAATCCTGGAAAATCGGATGCCGGAAACCCGCTGGGTGAAAGGAACCAATTATTGCGACATCGGGCTGACTATCGATCCCCGAACCAACCACGTCATTGTGGTTGGCGCCATTGACAACCTGATCAAAGGGGCTGCCGGGCAGGCGGTTCAGAATATGAATATCTGTTTTGGTCTGGCTGAAAAAACGGGCATCGATTTTATCGCGGATTTCCCAATTTAAATAAACAATGACGGATCAGAGATGGTCCATTAAAATACGAGGAGTAAAGACATGAAAGTAATTAAGACAGGCGGAGTTACAACACCTCTGGGTTTTAAAACCGGGGGGGTCAATTGTGGCATTAAAAAGAGTGAGAAAAATGACCTGGCCATGATTTTTTCAGAAGTGCCCGGGGCAACCTGCATTATGACAACCACCAATGTTGTTAAGGCAGCACCGATTCTCTGGTGCAACAAGGTGATAAGCAATCCCTATAAGCAGGCGGTGGTGGTCAACAGTGGCAACGCCAATGCCTGTACAGGACAAAAAGGCGAGGAAGCGGTAGCAGCCACTGCCAACAAGGCGGCAGCGGTTTTGGGTTTGCAGCCTGAAGATGTGCTAGTCGCCTCGACCGGGGTGATTGGGGTGATTTTGCCGGTGGAAAAAATCCTGGTTGGGGTTGAAAAGCTGGGGACTCAATTAGGGTGTACCCCGGAAGACGGTGATATTGCCGCCAACACGATTCTCACGACCGATACGGTTCAAAAGACCATTGCGGTTGAAGTGGAAATCGGCGGGAAGTCAGTCAAAATTGGCGGGATGGCCAAGGGATCAGGGATGATTCATCCCAATATGGCGACGATGCTGTCCTTTGTGACGACCGACGCAAACATTGAGCCAGCCTTGCTTGATAAACTGTTAAAAGAAACCACCGTGGATACCTATAACATGATTTCCGTGGATGGGGATACCAGTACCAATGACATGGTCGCAGTGATTGCCAACGGTTTGGCCGGTAATCAGCCACTACAGGAAAAGACTCCCGATTATGAGATCTTTAAAGAAGCCTTCGTTTACGTTCATAAAACGCTGGCTAAAAAAATTATTCGCGATGGCGAAGGTGCTTCCAAGTTTGTCGAAGTGGAAGTTCATGGGACTAAAACCAAGGATGATGCCCGTAAGCTGGCAAAATCGGTGATCACGTCAAGTTTGGTTAAAACAGCCCTGTTTGGAGAAGATGCCAACTGGGGACGGGTCCTCTGTGCCTTGGGGTACTCGGGTGCTGCCTTTGATCCACTGAAGGTTTCGCTGGTTTTTTCCAGTCAGGCCGGGATGATCACGCTGTTAAATGATGGTGCTCCGATTGCTTTTGATGAAGATGAAGCGAAGAAAGTCTTGTCTGAAACAGATATTTACATTTCGGTTGAAATGGAAGAGGGCGACGAAAAAGCGGTTGCCTGGGGTTGTGATCTGTCCTACGACTATGTTAAGATCAATGGCGATTACCGAAGTTAAAAAGAAAAGAGTAAATTATGGAAAAATATATTGAAAAGGCCAAGATTCTAATTGAAGCTCTGCCCTATATCCAACAGTTTAAGAAGAAAACCATGGTTATTAAGTATGGCGGCAGTTTTATGTATGATGAGGCCCGAAAACAGTCGGTGATGGATGACATTTCGCTGATGCGGCTGGTGGGAATCCGTTTGATCATTGTTCATGGCGGTGGAAAGGATATTTCCGGGATGCTGAGTGATCTGGAGATCCAGACCGAGTTTGTCGAGGGGTTGCGGATCACCAATGAAAAGGTCGTCGAAATTGCTGAAATGGTCTTATCCGGGAAAATTAATAAAGAAATTGTTCAACTGCTCCAGAATCGGGAGATGAATGCCGTCGGCCTTTCCGGTAAAGATGGTGGGATGATCAAGGTTAAAAAGAAATTTGTCAATAATCTGGACATCGGCTTTGTGGGAGACATTATCCATGTCGATAACCGGCTAATAAATACCCTGTTAAAGGATGACTACCTTCCGGTAATTGCGCCGATTGGCACCGATAAAACCGGTCAGAGTTATAACATCAATGCTGACCATGTTGCCTATGCCATCGCCAAGGCGGTTAAGGCTGAAAAACTGATTTATCTCACTGATACCGATGGGGTGTATATGGATCCGGACAATCCGGATTCGATTATCCGACGACTTTTTGCTGAAAATGTGCCCAAGCTGATTGAAGAAGGGGTTATCTCCGGCGGGATGATTCCCAAGGTGGAAAACAGTGTTGATGCGCTGAATCAGGGGGTCAATTCGGTTCATATTTTAGACGGCAAGGTAGAACATTCGATGTTACTGGAATTGTTCACGGCCGCCGGGGTCGGAACGATGATTCGTCGTTCGATTATATAAGGAGGACAAGATGGATTTAATAACACGAGGAAGCAATGTGATCATGGAAACCTACAAGCGTTTTCCGGTGGTTTTTGATAAGGGCCAGGGCTGTATCCTGACGGATAGTAATGGGAAAGAATATCTCGATTTTGTCGCTGGAATCGCTGTCGATGCCCTGGGTCATTCCCACCCGGGTTTGCTGGCAGCAATGCAGGCACAAATGGAAAAACTGGTCCACATTTCCAATCTTTACTGGTCCGAACCGGGAATTGAATTGGCCGAAATGCTGACCAAAGCCAGCGGCCTGGATAAGGTTTTCTTTTGCAACAGCGGAGCGGAAGCCTGTGAAGCGGCTTTAAAGCTGTGCCGGGTTTATGGCAAGCTGAAAAAAGATAAGGACGCGGTCGAAATTATTGCCATGAATCAGTCCTTCCACGGTCGAACCTATGCGGCGATTACCGCCACCGGCCAAAAAAAATACCAGGAAAACCTGGAGCCGCTAATGCCGGAAATTTATCATGTTCCTTATAATGATCTTGAGGCACTGAAGGCGCAAATCAGTCCCAAGACCTGTGGGATTATTTTAGAACCAATTCAGGGCGAAGGCGGAATTTATCCTGCCGATCCCAAATATTTAAAAGCGGTTCGAGAAATCTGTGATGAACAAAACATCGTGCTGATTTTTGATGAGGTCCAAACGGGGATTGGCCGTTCAGGGAAACTCTTTGCTTACCAGCAATATGGCGTCGTGCCGGATGTGGTGACAATGGCCAAAGGCTTAGGTGGCGGGGTACCCATCGGCGGTATTATTGCCAAAGCTCATGTAGCTGAAGTCTTTACCCCGGGAACCCATGCATCCACCTTTGGGGGCAATCCATTTGTGACTGCCGCTGCCAAATATGTGATTGAAACCCTGACCGCCCCGGGATTTTTTGAAGCGGTGACGGAAAAAGGGGATTATCTGAAAATGAAGCTGAAAGCCTTGGAAAAAGACCATCCGGCCATTAAAGAGGTGCGTGGCATGGGCCTGATTGTGGGGATTCAGATTGATGCTGACCTGCCGGCCATTGTTGCCAAGGCGATGGAAAAAGGCTTGCTTTTGATTACTGCCGGCAGCAATGCCATTCGCTTTGTCCCACCCCTGGTGGTTACCAAAGAAGAAATTGATCAGGCCGTTCAGATTTTTGCTGAGTGTCTATAGAAACAAAACGGGGCGATCCGCCCCGTTTTTTTAATGCTTTTTAAGCAAGATGGTCGCTTTGGTGCCCTGATTGATTTTACTGGTGATCATCAGCTTGCCCCGATGAATGCTGATGATGCTATCAATAATTGATAATCCCAGGCCCGAACCGCCAGTGGCCCGGGAACGGTCGCTGCTGATGCGGTAAAAACGTTCCTTGATTTTTTCAAGCTCAGAGGCGGGGATCCCACAACCCGTATCGCTGACAATGATTTCATTTGTGGTTTTATTATGGACGCGACAGCTCAGGGTGATGGTTCCACCAGCCGGAGTGTATTTGCGGCTATTGTCCAGCAGTCCGCGAATCGCCTGGATCAGCAGGCCTTCATTACCCCGGACAAAGGCGTGGTCACAGGATTCCATGAGATAGTGATGATCCGGATCAATCATCTGACACTGGTAAAAAATCTTCTCGAGTAGCGCCGATACATCCAAGATCACAAAATCTTCATCGAAATAATTGTTTTCAATTCGCGTAATCAACAATAAATCTTCGACCATCTTATTCATCCCCTGAATTTCATCCCGAATCGCTTCAATCGATTCGTCCCGGAGCTGTGGATCGTTTTTACCCCAATCGGATAAAATATCAATGTAGCCCTGAATCACTGTCAGGGGAATCCGCAGCTCATGGGAGGCATCGGAAACAAAGCGCTTCTGGTTATTAAAGGCGGACTCAAGTTTTTTTATCATCTGGTTTAAAGACATGATCAGCTGATCCAGCTCATCTTTGTTGCCGGTTTCTTCGATTCGCACATTGAGATTGTTTTCGGTAATGTTTTTGGCGGTTTCGGATATTTCAATCAGCGGTTTCAGGGTTTGTTTGGTACCGTAAATACCAATAAAAATAATCGATATTAATCCGAGGATACTGATGGCGATCATCAGAATAAACAGGGTGGTCATAAACACATAACTGTCATTTAGGTTTTTGATAATCTGCAGATAGATAATATCCCCATCTTCCAGTACATAGTAAGACCCCAGATAATAGTATTCGATCTGGTTGTAACGCAACGAATTTACGGTGATGGTTTGATCGTTGTCGTCATTAAAGCTGAACTCGAACAAATGGAAATTATACTTATCCAGATTTTCGGCAACCAACAGATCGGTCAGGATTTCTGATGATTGATAGATATTGTCCTGGTTATCCTTGAGTTGATAGGCAATCAGAGAATTATCTTTGACATAGGGGTACAGTTTTTCAGAGATAAATTCCAGTCGCTGATCTGCCGGTAGACTCAGCAATATGGGCATATTTTCATCGAGCGTATTGATGACGTAATTGTTAAATCGGATCATCGTCGCTTTGCTTTCGTTTAAGATCAGTTGCCGGGAAAAAAAGAAGACCATTAAAAACGAAAGTGTCAGAACAGCAGTCAATGCCAGGATAAAAAAGAAAACAATGCGATGATAGATCTTTAAAGGCTTTTTTCGGCCGGGAATATTTAGCTTATCGAACCACATAGCCTCGTCCCCGAACGGTCTGGATCAATTTTTCATCAAAATCTCGGTCGATCTTGTCGCGGAGATATTTAATATAAACATCAACAATATTATCCCCACCATCATAATCAAAGCCCCAGACCTTGTCGACGATCTGTTCCCGGGATTGAACCAGATCGTGGTTAAGGACGAGATAATAAAACAGGTCAAATTCGGTCCGTGATAGGCTGATTTCCTGGGATTGGCGCTTCACGCTGAAGGTGTCCAGATCAATCTCGATGTCTTTAAAAACCAAATGGGTGTTTGGTGAGGATTCAAGGGAGTTTTTTCGGATATTAGCTTTGATTCGGGCCAGCAGTTCATCAAAATTAAAGGGCTTAGTGACATAATCATCAGCCCCCAATTCAAAACCGGCTACTACATCACTGGTGTCATCCCTGGCAGTTAACAAAATAATTGGCAGGTGATGATTCTGAGTCTTGATATATTTAAG
>CAZEBY010000105.1:0-5923 GCA_964510565.1 uncultured Lachnospiraceae bacterium
TGCTGGAAGAGATCGAGTTTTTCCTGAAGAATCATCCGGTCACCCCCAAAGCTTATATCGGTTATGAACGGATTGCTTTTGTCGGCAAAGACGACCCCGAACTCCGGGTGACCTTTGACTACAACCTGAAAAGCCGCCAGCAAAGCCTCTCGCTGGAAAAAGGCGATTTCGGCAATCTGCTCATCCCGGCTGATCAATACCTGATGGAGATCAAAATCCTTGGCGCCATTCCCCTGTGGCTGACCCATGCTTTAACAAACCTTGATATCTACAGCAGTAGTTTTTCAAAATACGGCAAAGCCTATCAGGATTATCGTAGCCAAAGTATCGGAAAACTAATCACCCTGCCCATTTATTCCAACAACCAATTGACACCCTGTGTCAATAACTAAAGGAGACTTACATGATTGAATCACTTTTTTCTACCACCTTGACTGAAACCCTAACCATCGAAACCGCCTTAAGCGTCATTTTCGCAGCGCTGGCGATGGGTTTGTTTATCAGCTTTGTCTACACCCGCACCCGCGGCAAAGACGGCTATTCTCCCGGCTTTGTGGTCACCCTGATCATGCTGCCGATGATTATCGCCATCATCATTCTGTTAGTCGGCAACAACGTTGCCCGGGCCTTCAGTCTGGCCGGCGCCTTCAGCCTGATCCGTTTTCGCAGTGCCCCGGGCGACCCCATCGATATTTCCTATGTGTTCTTTACCCTGGCTGTCGGTCTCGCCTGCGGCATGGGCTATATCATCTACGGGGCTATCTTTGCAGTGATTCTCTGTACCGTCATGGTCATCTTGAGCATCACCAAATATGGCAAGCCCAAGATCAAAAACATGCAGCTAAAAATCACAATCCCTGAAGACATTGACTTCCAGGACTGTTTTGATGACATTTTAAAACAATATACCGTCAGTCATAAAATTCAACGGGTCAAAACCAGTGATTTTGGGGCATTGTTTGAGATCATCTATTGTATCTGCCTGAAAGAAGATGTCAATCAGAAAGAATTTATCGATAAATTACGCTGCCGTAACGGTAATCTGAGCATCGTCCTCAATACCGAAGTTCTTGATGAAAAAGTTTATATTTAACACTTCAAAATTGATTCAAAACGAAAACAACAGAAAGCTATGTTAAAATCACATTCTCGTCGTTTTCGTTTTTTATTTGAATACGCCAGACTATCCCAGTAAATTATCGCAATTGTTCACGTTATCATTCGTAATCAAGTGTAATCTATTGACTTTATTCCTGTTTGATTTATAATGGTAAAGTAAGTTTTTTTATTGGCGCATCAGGCTATGGTTGTTTTCAATGGCGAAAACAAACGTCAACGTATGCTTGTTGTCTGATAAAGACAAAACAAAATTTTCAAGGGGGAAAATTTATGAATCTTCAACGACCTAACGGCAATGATGCCACAGGTACCTTCAACCGCTCTAAAAGTGTTGTTCCATGTTCCGGACTCTGTTCACGCTGTGTGGATGGCTGTCGCGGAAATTGTGAAGTTTTCAAGGCGACCTTCCGCGGCCGCGAACTGATCTATCCAGGTCCCTTCGGTGATGTCACCGCCGGTGGCGACAAAGATTATCCGGTCGATTATTCTCATTTAAATATCCAGGGTTATGCGCTGGGTGCCAAAGGCTTGCCAAACGGCGAAGTCGGTACCCCTGACAATGCCCGTTTCCCGAATGTCAGCACTGAATGTGCCTATGGTTGGAATTCTAAAGTGGCTATGAATGTTCCGATTTTTACCGGAGCACTGGGCTCAACTGAAATCGCCCGCAAAAACTGGGATCATTTTGCTGTCGGTGCGGCCGTTTCTGGTGTAACCATCGTCTGTGGCGAAAACGTCTGCGGGATTGACCCGCGTCTGGTTCTCGATAAAAACAATATGGTTATCGAAGCACCGGATATGGATCGCCGGATCGAAGCCTATAAAAAATATCATACTGGTAAAGGTGAAATCCTGATCCAGATGAATGTTGAAGATACCCGTCTGGGCGTTGCCGAATATATCATCAATAAACACCAAATTGAAACCATCGAGCTGAAATGGGGCCAGGGTGCCAAATGTATCGGTGGCGAAATCAAAGTTAATACGATCGAACGCGCGATGGAGCTGCAACGACGTGGTTACATTGTCACTCCTGATCCAATGGATCCCGTGATTCAGGCCGCTTTTAATGACGGTGCGATTCACGAATTTGAGCGACACAGTCGTCTGGGCTTTATCAGCGAAGAAGGCTTTATGGCTGAAGTTGAACGTTTAAGAGCCTTAGGCTATAAACGAATTACTTTAAAAACCGGCGCTTATGGCTTAAGAGAACTGGCAATGGCGATCAAATGGTCTTCAAAAGCCAAAATCGACCTGTTAACGATCGACGGCGCTCCTGGCGGAACCGGAATGAGCCCATGGCGAATGATGGAAGAATGGGGCATGCCTTCAATTTACCTGCATGCAGCCGCCGTGGAATTTGCTCAAATTCTGGAAGCTCAAGGCGAACGGGTTCCTGATCTGGCTTTTGCCGGCGGATTCAGCAGCGAAGACGGTGTTTTCAAAGCGTTAGCCCTTGGCGCGCCTTATGTCAAAGCCGTTTGTATGGGCCGGGCGCTGATGATTCCGGGAATGGTTGGTAAAAATATCGAGCAATGGATGAAAGAAAACAACCTGCCTAAAACAGTCAGCGAATTCGGTTCTACCGCAGAAGAAATTTTTGTCTGCTACGAAGCCGTCAAAGAAATCGTAGGTGCCAAAGAAATTAAAAACATCCCCTTGGGTGCCATTGGGATCTACAGCTACTCCGACAAAATCCGGGTTGGCTTACAGCAGTTAATGGCTGGAGCCCGCTGTTTCAATACTGACAGCATCACCCGTAACGAACTGATGTCCTTAACTGAAGAATGTGCCAAGGTCACCAGAATTCCTTATCTGATGGAATGTGGTCGCGAAGAAGCGCTTTCAATTCTTAAAGGCTAAGCATTATTACTGAATACCTTAATCAGCCGTCTGAATTTTTCTTAATGAAATTTTCAGACGGCTGTTTTAATTTGCTATTTTCCTGATCCTTATGTAAAATAAAAGCAATAACTTAATACAAGGAGATTACTCATGGGATTAAAAGATCTATTTAAAGATGTTACCGATCTGGCCAAGGAAAGTATTGATTCAATTCAAGCCGATTTAGCCTTAAAGAAAGAAGAGCAGGAACGGTTAAGAGCAGAAATGGATCAGCGGATTAAAACCTATACCGATACCCTGGTGGAACAGCTTACCAATCTCACTGATACCCCTGTCCACTCCCTGCTCAATGCCGGCGATGATGAGCTGCTCAGCTTTACCAGGAATTTTTGCGAGAAACTGTTAATGCCTGCCAACAGTCCGGTATCAACTAAAATCGCACTCTACCCCGATGAAGAAAAAGCCTTGAAAAACATAACCAAAACCTTTCCCAACTACAACAGCCAGGAAAAGTTCTTGTTCCAATTCAAAGACAGTAAGGGTCAGACCCTGCTTTTGACTACCAGCAACCTTTATTTCAAAGTTCTGTTTCCGGAAAACCCGTCCTTTTTTGCGGTCGGCTTAATTCCCCGGGAAAAACTCTTTTGCATCACCATTAATCAGGGGGATGCCCATTGCGCGATCCTAGTTAACCAGATCAGCTTAATCACCACCCCGGTAGAAGAAGTCAAAGCCATTGACATCCTCACTCTGACAGAATACCTCAAACGTCTGGGCAGTAACAATTTTGTGATTGATGCGGACCAAGTGGACGCCTTTATCGCCGCTAAGCTCGATCCCACGACCCGGGAAATTGTTAAAGGCTTTCTGGAACCGGACGAAAAGCTGGTCTATTTTGCCTGGGGACTGGGTAGCCTGGTTGCCAAAAAGTTCATCACCTGCACCAGCCAAAAGATCGTCTTCTACGACCGGGATTTAAGTATAAAAAAAAGTTTTCCCTACGACCAGATTTTGTCACTGACCACCCATCCCAGTACGGTTTCTCTTCTGGACTTATCCTTAACTCTGGGAATGAACCCCAATAACACCGAGATCAAAACCGCCGAAGCCATCGAAACCATCAGCATCCTTTATGCCCGCGAAGCTGAACGACTGATTCAAATTTATCGTGCCCATAAACCGGAAGCTGCCGCGATGTCAGCGCAATCCCCTGATGAACCACTTCAAACCGAAACCTCAACCGCTGAGCCGGCCGCAGAAGACCCGATCGCGATGATCGAAAAATTAGCCGGATTAAAGGAAAAGGGCATTATCAGCGAGGAAGAATTTAATCAGAAAAAACAGGATTTGCTGGCTAAATTATAAACCCAACTTCGATTGATTTTATTCCACCTAAAAAACCGAGACCCGCACTTGAACGTGCAGTCCCGGTTTTTTTATTCTTTCAAATTATTTCTGAAAAATCGTCAGGTAACAAGTTAAAACAACCGTTTAGCCTGACTTTTATCATAGCGCGCTTTTGCTCTTTAGTATTTATCGCCATCATGGTCATCCAAAATGATCTGAGGCTCGATTGGTTCGGCTTTAGCAGGCTTATTAATACTAATGGTAGCTTCTTTTTTACGCTGGGACTGATCCTTAAGTTTAAAGGCTCCAACCATTGCTTTAAGCATTTCCGCCTGACCCGTTAATTCTTCACTGGCGGCCGCACTTTCTTCCGCTGTTGCAGAATTGGTCTGCACAACTTGAGAAACCTGTTCAATCCCCTGGGTGATCTGGGCAATTTCTGAGGCCTGATCATTGGATGCACGGGCAATATTTCCCACCAGGCCGGTTACTTTCTCAATTTCATTTAATATTTCTTTCAGACTTTCCGCTGTTTCGTCAGCAATCTTTGTTCCAACCTCAACGCGTTCCATCGAACCCTCAATCAGTCCGGTGGTTTCCTTGGCGGCTTCGGCACTTCGGGCGGCCAGGGTTCTAACCTCTTCAGCCACTACCGCAAAGCCTTTGCCATGCTGTCCGGCGCGGGCTGCTTCGACGGCCGCATTCAGAGCCAGAATATTGGTCTGGAAGGCAATATCATCGATGACCTTGATGATTTTGGAAATACTATGGGATGATTCATCAATATCGCCCATGGCTGAAATCATTTTTGCCATTTGTCCATTCCCCACCTCGGCATTTTTGCGAACTCTTACGGCCAGCTCGTTGGCCTCATTAGCCCGACTGGCATTCTGTTTGGTTTCACCGGCTACTTCTTCGATTGAGGCTGTCAGTTCCTGGATCGAGCTAGCCTGCTCAGTGGTTCCCTGAGCCAACGCCTGACCGCCATCGGAAATCTGTCTGGCGCCAATCTCCACATGAGCGGCGGCCACATCAATATCAGACATGGTCGTACTCAAACTGGCACTGATACCATTTAGAGCTTCCTTGATAACCAGGAAATCCCCGGAATAGGTGGAAGTGATCTCCTGATCCAAATTACCCTGACTCATTTCTTCCAGGGTAATGGCAATCTCACCAACATAACGTTTCAGATTCGCAATGGTCTGATTCATGGCTTCTTTAATGATGGCATGGTCACCCTGATAATCCCCGCTCATTTGAGTATTGAGATTTCCGGCCGCCAGTTCTTTCAGCGTTTCGGAAGCCTCATCGATGGGATGAATCACGGCATCCAGGGTCTGGTTAAAGCCGGCAATGACTTTTTCATACTCCCCGGTGAATTTTGTCTGATCACCTCTGAAACTCAAATCCCCCTTAACAGCAGTAACCGCCATTTTTTGGGTTTCTGCCACCAGTAGGACAATATTTTCCATCATTCCAATCAGACTCGGTATCAGGGTGTCCTTATCACTTCGTTTGCCGATGGCTTTGAGTTGCTGTAAATCGCTGAGTTCACCGGCCTCAATATGGTTGGCAATCTTAACAATTCGAACCAGCTGATCGTGGACAG
>CAZEBY010000106.1:0-5761 GCA_964510565.1 uncultured Lachnospiraceae bacterium
TATTAGCACTCACAATAATCGAGTGCTAACATCTGAGTTAAATATAACACCCTGTCCCTACTTTGTCAACTAGTTTCTATAATGTCTCACTCACTTTTTAAAGTTTTCTTAAGTTATATTTTTGAGCTGATTTCATCTAGACAAAGGCCATAAAGACAAGGTTTCCAAAGTCCTGACCGCGGTCTGTCAGCTTTAAAACCGTGCCATCCCAGCCCAGTAAACCGTCGGCGATCAGACTGTTAATCACCTTACCGTATGGGACAAAAAAACTCTGACCAAAGCGGGCCACAAAATCATCATCCCGAATCCCAGCCAGCTTGCGCAGACCTAAAAACATCCACTCACTCATCATTTCTTGGGTTTCCATCAGCGGTTCCCACACGGACGGGGATTTTTCTGACTTCAACAAGTCAATATACCGGCCAAGTTCAGTGGTATTGCCATAACGGCGGCCATTATAAAAACCATGAGCCCCCAGTCCAAAGCCAAGATAGGGGTGCAGCTCCCAGTATTTAAGATTATGTCGGCTCTGATATCCCGGTTTGCAGTAGCTGGAGATTTCGTAATGCTTAAATCCCTGTTCTTTTAGAAAACCATCCACCGCCCAGTGCATTTCCCGTTCCTCATCGTCATCCGGCAGATCCAGCTGCCCGGCTTCAACCCAATTGGCCATCGGCGTCCCCGGCTCCAGTATCAGGCTGTAGCTGGACAGGTGGGTCGGTGCAAAAGCCATTAACGCCTGTAAGGTCTCCAGCACATCGGCGAGTTTTTGTCCCGGCAGACCAACCATCAGATCGACACTGAAGTTTTTAAATCCGGTAGTTTTTAAAATTTGCATGGTTTTGATAAAATCGGCCTGGTTGTGTACCCGACCGAGGACTTGCAGCAGAAAATCCTGCCAGGCCTGCAGCCCGACACTGACCCGGTTGATTCCCGCGTTTTTATAGCGGCTGGCCTTTTCCCCGGTCAATGTGCCCGGATTGATTTCAATGGTAATCTCGGCATCCGCCTTAATCGCAAAAACTTCCTTTAATAAGGCCAGGGTTTTTTCGATCAGTCCAGCCTCAACTGCGGTTGGTGTGCCCCCGCCAAAATAGATGGTGTCGACTGCCGGCAAAGCAGCCTCTTTATTGGCTGTGACAAAAATTCTGATTTCCTGATGCAGGGCTGCAAAATAATCCTTAATCGCTTCCTCACTCTGACAGGCAAACGAAGAAAAATCACAATAGGCACATTTTTTCAGGCAAAATGGAATATGACAATAAATCCCCAGGGGTTCGGTCCGATTCTTTTTAGTATCATTCATATATTTCACCTCGACATTTTTAAAGACTATTTTCCTAAAGTTTATGCTATAATCATATCATAAAAATACATTCCAAACGAAGTCACAGAAAGGAAATCATCAATGAAAAAAACGACCACCTTTGCCATCATCGCCGGAGCCGCCGCTATTCCCGCCTTTTTTCTGGTTCGCAAATTGATCCAAAAAAAGCAACACGCCCGTACCAAAACCATGACTGAATCGCCAATTAAAGAAATCTTGGCCGATTCCCTGCCGGCTGAATCCTCATCCGTTCAAAAAAACGCTACTTCACAAAAACTAAAACCGGAGCCGTCCGCGGAGGTTCACCCGGTTGAAAAACCGGTTCGTGAAAAACTCTCCTATCCGGGTCTGATTGCGCCAAACGGACGCACCTTATATAATTTCAAAGATGAAAATAATCTGATTTTCTGTGAAGAAACCCAGTTGAGCAAACGCCTGATCCAGCTGGAAAACTCCATCAATATTCGCGATATTGGCGGTTATACCGGTATCGATGGCCGCAAAATCAAGTGGCGAAAAGTAATCCGCAGCGAAGAACTGGCCCATTTGTCCGATAAAGATGTCGACTATTTTGCCGCCCTGCGCCTCAAACACGTCTTTGATTTTAGAAACGCTGCCAAGTCCGAGCGCCAGGCCGATCGCCTGCCCAAAACCGCCGAATATCATTTGCTGCCGATTTTTTCCGGCGATGATATGGGCCTTGATCGCGATTTCACGCAACCCGGCGTGGTTGACGAGTTTATGCGCCAGATTTATAAGATTCAGACTGAAGAGCGGGCCCAGTGTTTTGCCGAAGTGCTTAAATATCTGACCGAATCCTCGGAATACCCGATTCTCTACCACTGCACCAATGGGAAAGACCGGACCGGTTTTATGACCTATCTGATTTTAAGCATTCTGGGGGTGAAGGAAGAGGTGATCTTGTCGGATTACACCCTGACCAATCTGACTTTTGACGAGAGTTATAACCTTCTTGGCAATATCATGTCCGAGGAATTGGGCATCGAAAACTACCATCTCTGGGAATTCTACGGTGTCAAACCGGATTGGTTGAAGATTTCGATGGATTACGTCAAAAGCAATTTTGGCAATGTCGAAACCTATTTAATGGAAAAAACCGATTTGCGGGAAAAAGATTTTAAGAAGATCCAGGATAATTTGTTAGCGAAATAAAGCCGTGGTGCGGGTGGGTCGTACCCGCACCGACGAACCAAACAAGCTACTCTCACAATAAATATATATCACGCAACATGCTGTCGAGGCGAGAGTCTGACCTCCTGGTCATTATTAATCGCCCGCAAACCAACATCAATTATTTAGGAGGAAACGCCAATGCAAATGGAAGAACGCGGAAAAATTGCCCGGGCGGCCGGCATTCTGTTAGCCGCCACCGACGGCCAGAAACGAAACGCCGGGCTTTTGGCCATTGCCAACGCCCTGGAAAAAAACAAAGACGCCATCATCGCCGCCAATCAGGCGGATATGAAACGCTCTCAGGAAGAAAACCTGGGCGCTCCCCTGCTCAAACGCCTGACCTTTGATGCCGCCAAAATTAACGACGTGATTCAGGGAATCCACAGCCTGATTACGCTTAACGATCCCCTGGGAGCGACTAAGCTTTCAACCCAACTGGATGAAGGTCTGGATCTTTACAAGGTCACCTGTCCGATCGGGGTGATTGGGGTGATTTTTGAATCCCGGCCCGATGCCTTTGTCCAGATTTCCACTCTCTGTTTAAAAAGCGGCAATGCGGTGCTCTTAAAAGGTGGCCGCGAAGCCCTGGAAACCAACCGACTCCTTGCCAAAATCATTCATGAGGCCACCACCGCAGTGGGTCTGCCCTCAAATTGGATCCAGAATCTGGAATCCCGCGAAGACGTCACCGCCATGCTGGCATTGGATCAGTATATCGATCTAATCATCCCCCGAGGCTCCAACAGCTTTGTTCAATATATTATGAACAACTCCAATATTCCGGTGATGGGTCACGCCGATGGCATCTGTCATGTCTATGTTCATGAGGATGCCGATCTTACGCAAGCCGTTGAGATCATCGTCGATTCCAAAACCCAGTATGTGGCTGCCTGCAATACGCTGGAAACCCTGCTGGTTAACGAAAGCATTGCCGCCGCACTGTTGCCGCAACTTAAAACCGCACTGGAGGCCAAAAACGTTCATCTCAAAGGCGACGCGGCCACCCAGGCGATTATTGCCGTGGAAGCGGCGACTGAGAGTGACTGGAAAACGGAATACCTCGATTACATCCTGTCAATCAAGATTGTTCCCGATCTGAATTCCGCCATTAACCACATCAATACCTATGGTTCCGGCCACACCGATGTGATTTTGACGACCGCCGAAGCGGCTGCCCAAACCTTTATGACCCTGGTCGATTCGGCCGGTGTTTTCTGGAACTGCTCGACCCGCTTCAGCGACGGCTTCCGTTTCGGCTTCGGCGCCGAAGTCGGAATCAGCACCAGCAAGCTCCATGCCCGTGGCCCGGTTGGCCTCGACGGGTTACTCAGCTACAAATATAAGCTGCTCGGTCATGGTCAATGCGTGGCCGATTATGCCAGCGGCAAGAGTCAGTTTACCCATGTGGCCAAGGAGACTGTCTGCCCAATCTGATTGATGCTGATGGGCGGGCGATCAATGATCGCCCCTACGAATCATATTTAAAGTCAGTCTAAAAAATTAAAATAAAGAGAGGTCGATTATGAAATCAAAAAAAATCCTGCTGATTACCTTGATTCTTGTTTCTCTCACAACCCTGCTTTTTTCCGGCTGTACCCCGGCTGCTGAAAAAAAGGATGAACCCAAGACCGAACTGCCCAACCCGATGGTCGAGCAGGCCTCCAGTGAAGCCATTAAGGATGCAATCGGCTTTAGCTTTGATTCCCTGCCGGCCGGGATCAGCGATGTGAAATACTTCAGCATCTCGGATGAGATCGCCCAGGCCAATTTTACATTAAACGGGGTCAGCTACACCGTGCGAAAAGGTGATGCGTTGATTGAGAACATTGCCGGTGTTTACACCGAGTTCAAAAACGGCGAAACCAAAACCAGTGCTTCCAGCGCTGCAGTTCTCTATCAGAGCAATCCCGACGGCATGGGACTGGCGAGCTGGACCCAGGGTGCCTTTGTCTATTCGGTTTATTGTGAGACCGGCTTTGAGCTGACGGGGATGGAAGCGGTAGTGAACGGGGTTTCGTGACCAACCGTAAGTTATTCAATTAAAGGCGGCAATCAAATACCGATAACGTAAAAACCACAGGTTTTCACCTGTGGTTTTTTGTTGCTGATTATTGTTGTGAACTCAAGGCGCAACCGGAGCATTAAGCACTAAAGCTAACCGTGCATCTTGAAGCATTTTCGTTCCATTTTGACAATCCGTTTGTTTAAGGTTGGCTAAATCATTCAGGTTAACCGGCACATTAAGATAAGTCGATTCATAGGCACTCCAACTTTCATCAGTATACTCAACCTGAGTTTTTACTAGAACTTTAAATCTATTGACTTCTTCATTAAAGGCATCAATATCTTCCTTGACTGCCCGTTTAAATAAAATATCCTTCGCTGCCTCAATCATAAAGGTTGCCGTATCAAAATTTGATTTTTGCATTAGAACACCGTTCGATGACTCAATATAGTTGAGTATCTCATAGTTCTTACAGTTTACCACATAATCATCATAAGATTTTTGAGTGTAAATAGGTGCAACTTGCGCCACTGTCTGACTCCAAACTGAACCATCTCGCCATGGTACGGCTTCCTTAACTTTTTCCTCATAGGTTTCGTAACTCGCCTTAAACTCGAGACTATTCGACCATTTTGTAGATTCGGGCCGTAAGGCAAAGATCGCTTTCTGAATTTCTGCCGTGGCTGCCCGAATGACCTCCGGCCGGCTGTCCTTTGTGATGATTGTTGGCATCCAGGTCTTGTCAGGATATATTCCCGCATATTTTTCAACTGCTCTCTCATAAGCAGTCCAAGTCGAATCTAATACGTATTCCGCCAATGGCTCCGTTTCATCCGCACTCAGAGTTCCTGCCTTATTTCGCAGATACATCTCCAAAGCATTTTTAAAGGCATCCAACTCGGCTTGATTGGTCCGTACCAGATCCGCCTGAGCCAGCAGAATCATATCCCGAGCCTCATTGACCTTGCTCTGATCCATATCCTTGGTATAGTTTAGATATGGCTTGATCTTAGTCTGATAAGCGGTCCATGAACCTGGGGTGTAAGCACTTGATGCATCGGTTTTTGCCAGGGCTTCATGATATTCAGTCAAGATAGCGGCTGAATTTTCCGGCAGAATTAGAATGGCCTGAGCCCGTTTAATGGCATCGACCGCAATTTTTATTTCCGCATCGGTGTTCTCAGATGAAACAACATTTTTAGACAGTGCCGATAAATAGGTGCTCCAGGCCTTTG
>CAZEBY010000107.1:0-5632 GCA_964510565.1 uncultured Lachnospiraceae bacterium
GGCGTTGGGAGAAGATGTTTGGAGAATGGCAAATGTTTGGCGAAGGGTTTCTGCGCACCATTGAGGTCGCAGCCCTCGCCTTAATTCTTGCTCTTGTTCTGGGTATTATCTTTGGCGTTATTTCAACCTCAAACAATAAGGTAATGCGCGGGATCGCAAGAGTTTATGTTGAGTTCTTTCAAAACACTCCCTTGGTTATACAGGTTTTCTTTATGTATAATGGTTTGGCCATCGCCGGACTACGGTTAAGTGTTTTTTTAATTGGTGTTTTAGGCGTGGGGATTTACCATGGGGCCTATGTTTCCGAAGTTGTTAAAACGGGAATCACTTCGATCCCGGAAGGACAAGTCGAAGCAGCCAAGTCTCAGGGTTTTACTTATATTCAATACATGCGCTATATTATTTTACCCCAAACCGTTAAAATTGTGCTTCCGCCGCTGACCAATCAGGCCGTCAATCTGATTAAAAACACCTCCGTCCTGGCGATGATTTCTGGCTTTGATCTGATGTATATGGCGGATTCCTGGGCATCCTCTAGTCTTGACTATGGCCCGTCCTATGTTTTCGCTGGTCTTTTGTATTTTATGCTCTGTTTCCCTCTGGCAACCTGGGCCAGAAAATACGAAGAACGCCTCAAACGAAACGATACGAACCGTGTTCCCTATGATCCCTGTAAGGAGGCCGTAACATGCTAGATGTTTTTAAAAATGTATTTACGCCTTCAAACATTGAATTTTTAATCACGGGCATGGTGTTAACCCTGTCGCTTTCGGTAACGGTGGTAATCATCTCGATTCTATTCGGAACCATCCTGGCTTTGCTGCGAACCTATGAAAAACGGGTCTTGGGCAAAATGGCCGGGTTCTATATTGAAATGTTTCGAAACACACCGCTACTGCTCTGGATCCTGGTTTGTTGCTTTATGATTCCCTACGGCACCATTGTTATCCGTGGCGGTTTGGCGCTGACCTTATATACTTCAGCGGTTATTGCGGAAATTGTCCGCGGCGGGTTAAACTCCATCGCCGAAGGCCAGTTTGAAGCCGCCAAATCTCAGGGTTTTACATTGATCCAGACATTGATCTACATCGTTCTGCCCCAATGTTTTAAAAGCATTGTGCCTTCGTTGTTGTCTCAGGTTATTACGACCGTTAAAGATACTTCTTTCTTACAGGTCGTTGCGATTCCCGAGTATACCCGCAGCGGATTTGTGGTAATGGGACGCTATACCACCACCCCGGAAGTCTTTATGATCTTTTCGGTGCTGGCGGTTGGTTATTTTGTCATTTGCTTCAGCCTGTCTTGTGTGGTGCGCAGCTATCAGAAAAGAACCCAGATCGCCAGATGAAACGCGATTTTGATTATATTTTAGTGAAAAATAAACAAAGCCATGGATAGTATTAGTCCATGACTTTGTTTTTTTTTAGTGACGATTCATTGTTTTTCTATGACGTGCCGTTTATTTGACAATCAATCCGGCGCTTTCGTTTAATTCCTGGATCACCAGGTAAGCTCCATGCCAACTCCCACCTCAGTAATAGGAATCTGCGCGTGGATGGCGGCTTTAACCGCAAAGGCGGTGCAGTGGCAGGGGTAGATCTGCTCGATTTGATTGTTTTTAAAATATTTTATGGTCTGCACCACCCGATTGGTGACCTCAAACAGATGAAATCCGCCGATCACCCCAGCGACCCGGTGTTCTCCCGTAACCGCTTTCGCGTATTCAATAATATTACAAATGCCACTGTGCGAACAGCCGGTAATAATGAAAATTCCCGCTTCGCCCTGATAAACCAGGGCCGAATCGTCCAACAGATAATCGTCGGTCAGTTCATTCCCCCGCTGCTGTTTTCCGATCGGCGCCGACTTTTCAAAATCGATCACCCGGGGTATTTCACCAAGAAAGGTGATGTTTTTGGTTATTTTTTCTGGCCTGCGGGTGAGCTTCAGCTGGCATTTTTCGGCCAGTTCCGCTTGGGTAAAGGGGGCTGATATTTTTAGTCCGTCACATTCTTTGTAATTCAAGGCATCGGGATGGGCAATGATCTGAAACGGCTGCTTTCTTTTATGATCCAACAGGCTTTTTAATCCCCGGGTATGATCATCATGACCATGCGAAAGCACAATGGTATTGATTTGGTCTAAATTAATCTTCATGGCGGCCGCATTTTTAATGACCAGGTCTGAATATCCGACATCAAATAATAAGCTTTCTGCCCCATCTTCAATGTAATAACAGACCCCGGGCTCGCCCCAATAATACTCGTCAATGTAAGTATTATTATCAATTATGACTTTTAAACGCATCTTTTTCTCCTTGTGATTTTTCTTTCCTTACGATAAATATAAGTTGGCGGCGGGCACAGCTCCCCCTCCTGTTCCCCCTAGTAATTATTCATAATGATCGGCTTTTAAAAAATTGCCTGCTAACCTGATCGTTTCGTAATGATTTTTTATTCCGTTTTTAATGCTTGATAAATTACCACCTGATTACCACCCGCTTTTTTGGCTGCATATAAGGCCTCGTCCGCCTTTTGATACAGCGTCTCGAAACCGCAGTCCGGCAAGATCTGATCGGTTACGGCACCGATACTGACCGTGACCATTTCATGAAGCACGTCGGTGGTTTCTTTTTGAACCTGCTTAAGAATCTGCCGGATGATGGCCCGGGTCTGTTCTTTGCCACAGCTCAATAGGGTCAGGCTAAACTCATCTCCGCCAATCCGGCCGATCAGGTCGTCTTTCCGGACGCACCGCTTGATGGCCTCTACCACCTTTAAGAGGACAATATCACCGACGGGATGGCCGTATCGGTCATTGACCTCCTTAAATTTATCAATATCGATAATCAGCAATGACACCGGGTCGGCGGCAGCCGCATTGACGTAATCAATGTAGGCCTGTTTGTTGAGCACCTGCATATGGCGATCCATCTCAGCTTGTCGTTTCAGGGACTGTCGTTCGAGCCGGGAGCTGGTTACATTGCGGATCACCGAGACACTGCCGGAATAATGGTGCCGGTCGTTGATAAAGTGATGGAGATCAATTTCGTAGTACTCCCTGATGCCGGCGGGCGTTTCCAGTTCAATTTCGACAATACCGTTTTTTCTTTGAGTCAGGCCCTCCTGCCATAATGATTGGCCGTGAAGAAAGGACGAGTATTTGATAAAATCTCGGTTTGTAAGCGTATTGCCCGATGCTTCCTGATTGCCCCGGGCCTCTTCCTGTTCGGTAAAACGCTGAAAAAATGCATCGGCTGACGGGTTGACTTCCACAATCTCCCCAATCGCCGATAAAACCACAATCCCATCCGGCAGGGAATTGATGATCCAATCCTTGGCCAGCGGGGCGATCTTTAAAAAATCGTGGCGATAGACGCTATAGGCGATAAACAGATTGGGAATCAAAAAGATCACCGACATCGGAAACGTTTCGGCGGTTCCGACCATCAGGTAGTTTTTGATGAGCAACAGCGTCAGTGCCAAAATAAACCCGATCAGGATATACAGAACCTGTTTCTGACCACTTCTGAAAATACGGATTTGAAACAGAATCAGAATGATGATCGAGAGCAACATCAGAACAAAACGCAACAGCACAAACATATTACCCCAAAATGCCGGTTCTACGAGCAGGCATAAGTGACCATTTGTTTCAACCAGCTCCACGGTTTTGCGGATCAAATGATGCAGCGGATTGGTGAAGGTCAAAATAATTCCGACCAGACTGATTACTGCGGCCACCCATACCGTATATTTGAGATATTTGTTTTTGTTTTCAGTATATTCAATGACAAACCAGAGATTGGCAATGGGGATGAAGGCCATCCCGATTTGAATAAAATTCCGCCAAAATACTTTGGCCTCATAGCTTTGGGCAAACAATTCAATGGTAGAACCGGCCACCCACGACAAAAGCAGCACCATCGTACATAAAAATGGCAGACCGCCCTTGTCGCGACGATGCCGGTAACTGACATAAACTAAAAATAATGTCACCATCAGGGTGGCGATATTAATGATTAAAACCGTTTGTTTCATCTGTCCTCGTTTCTATATGCTTGATCAGGGCTGATCTTTTTCGCGATGCTTTCTGTCAGTCCAGGTGCTCAATCAGCTGGATTTTCAGGCCATTGGGGTCAGTGATAAAGAAAAAGCGGATATGCGGGGCCGGCTGAACTGGCGATTTTCTATGCCAATCAATCGATGTGCACAACCCTTGGCCGCTGATTCCAGTCTGCCAATTCCGGCTGCCAGTACCCGGCCCATTCTTTTGTTTCGCTATATTCCGGGTGTTTGGGATTTTGCATGATTTTATAAAATTCCACATAACTCATTACCCCACCGACATCTTCCGGTGGCGCTTGTCCGCTTGCTTCAAGCAGATAGGGAGATTCCTGGTCATAATCTTCAATGACCCGCAAAAGCTTGATATCATGTTCCCAATTATCGCCCATATCATAGGTGTAGCAGAGCTGCGAATAAAAAGGCAGATATTCTGACAATCGATGATCGGCCATTAGAATAGCATCGGGTTCAAACTCACGATCTTCCTCAAAGGGAACCAGATGAACCACCCGTTTTCGTTGTGAGCCATTGAAAAAGGTAAAATCATACAGGTGGTAACCGTGCCAATTAAAGACCTTCTGGATCACGTGGTGAAACTGAAAAAATGTCAGTTCAGCCGGTACAATCAGCCGCCGACGGGCCGGGTAGATCCCCAGATCAAGGGTTATTAGCAGTTCAAACGCCCGGTATTTGTAAGGTGCCATCCCCGTCACAGCTGACAGCGCCGCAATCATTTCCTGATACGGATAAAATCCCCCATCAGTACTTGCGGAGGTGCCGCAGATCTGGTAATTGGCAGAAACCCCAACGATATCACTGTACATTTTATCCAGATCGGAGTAACGATACCCCACATGAATGGCACACTCCAACCCCGCCTTTGACACCCATGAGGATTTTTGGCGGTCGCTGTTTTTAACAAACGTTACTTCCCCGCCTAAACGCATATAGTCTTCCACCATCTCCGGGTTCAGATTCATCGCCAGCAAAGTATTGGCAATCGCTGCATTTATCTTTGCGCCAATATTTTTTAAGTCCTTTCGCTTTACCTGATAAATTGCCACCGTAAAGCGGGCTGCATGATTAACCAGGACCAGCATATCTTCCGACCGCCGATTGGACCAGACATTTGTCCAGTTGGCCGTCCATAAATAAATCGGGTCGACTGCCGTATTAAGGGTTGGCGGTTTTTCACCAAGGGCATCGGCCAGTTTTTTTGTAAGTGCAATCTGCATAATTCTTCCTTCCTAGGGCATTCCCTCACTACCAGCATTTTTTAGACAGAAAACATGAATAATGTTTTTCTATACCGATGGCTTCACCCGTTTCCATTTCTGCACTGAACCCAGCTCACCGGTATTCGCCACACTGGTAATCGTGATGGTGTCAGGGTCTTCCAGACTGATATTGATATTCATTTCAAACCATTGGGTTTCTTTTGTTTCCGTATTTTTCCCAAGATCATCAAAGACATACAAACCAGATTTCAATTTTTTCACATTTTTCCATTTGGTATCGCCAATCCGATAACCGATACTTTCCAATTCGGGACCCATTTCAACGAT
>CAZEBY010000108.1:0-5580 GCA_964510565.1 uncultured Lachnospiraceae bacterium
TAATCTTGTACAATTTCACTCACTGTTTATCCTTCATTCTCCTGAAATAATGGCCCCTTTTGGGGGCCAGCTGTGCTCTTATTTTTGCTAATTACCCATGTATTTTTCGACATCCTTAAGATGTTCTTCATAGGTTTCATTGAAATAGATTTTTCCCGAGCTCATATCCGCCACAAAGTATAAATATTTGGTTTCGGCCGGGTACATGGCGGCTTCTAACGATGTTTCGCCGAAGGAACATATCGGTCCAAAGGGCAATCCGGTATGAATATAGGTATTATAGGGCGATGGGAATTGGGTTTGTTCGGTCGTTAATACTGGGGTTTTTTCACCCCGGGCATAATCCACGGTGATGTCAGACTGCAGCGGCATATTGGCGGCAATCCGATTGTAAAAGACACTGGCGGCGTTGGCCTTATCTTCGACCAGTTTGGTTTCCAATTCGACAATCGACGCCATGATGACAATCTCATCCACGGTTTTTCCCATTTCTTTGGTTCGTTTTAAGTGATCCTGATCATATACCTCCACAAACCGGTCCAGCATGGCTGTCACCACTGCCGAAGGCTCGGTGTCCGGTGTAAAGCTATAGGTATCCGGGAACAGATAGCCTTCAAGCGTACGGCTCACCCCATCCTTTTCGGTCAGTGGAATGCTACTAAGAATCGGATAGTTTTTCTGGTATTCAGCCACTTTTTTTGTTTCTTCAATAAAAGCATCCGCATCACAGACATTTTTTTCTTCTAAAATCTGAGCAAATTCAGAAATATTGCGGCCTTCCGGTATGGTCACAGTGGTATCGGTGACATCGCCGGAGACCAGACGATCGAGAATCTGCTGCGCGGATTCGGACGGACTGAATGAATAATAGCCGGACTGGATCTGGTCGGCAGTACTCTCTTTTTTAGCCAGCATTTCAAAGGCAAAGGGATCTCGAATCAGATTATTTTCGGCTAATAATTCAGCTACGTCACCGATCACTGCCCCTTCATCGATTTGGACGTAAACAAGATCCCCAGCTCCCACCGGTGCCAGCATTTGACCGATAAAATAATTGAAACTGAACACTCCCGTTGCGCCAAATATGACCAACAATAACAGAATAATTACAATCAACTTTCCCGGTTTTTTTCGGGATGACCGTCTGGTTCGATTACCCATAGTTCACCTACTTTCATTTCTGAAACCCAAAAAGAATATAGGACCGCGATAGAGGTGGGCACCTATATTCTTTTGAATTATTTCTATTTGAATGATTGTTTAAGCGCCACAGCCTTCTTCTTCAGAATCAAACAGATGCATACCAAGATCGACGGCTTTTGCCATGATGTCGGTAATGTCCTGAAAAATCACTGAAAAATACATTTGCGCCTGAAAAAACTCAGCAATTTCGGGAATCCCCATAATAGTATTGGCTAAGGTGTTATAAGCCGAAATCTGTTCCTCGGATAACTCATTGCCCAGCATTTGGAACGATTGAATTTCCATCTGTCTGCGCATATAATCCTTGGCCATTTCAAATTTTTCCGGATCCTGTTCCAGTTTTTCTTTTGCCGCTACAAAATTCTTGTATTCGGTACATTCTTTCAGTGCTTTTGCTAAGTTATTGGCTTCATCATATACGTTCATGTCTTACTCCTAATTTATATTTTTGAGGTAACTATTTATCACATAGTCTAAAATAATTACCTTATAAATTTATACTTCCATCAAGATGGGCAGTATCATTGGTTTTCGCTGGGTTTTTTCGTAGAGGTATTTGAACAGGCTTTCGCGAATCACATTTTTAATGGAATTCCAATCAATAATACCTTTTTCTTCACAAGATATCAAGGCTTTTCTCACCTCTTCCCGGGCGTTGTTGATCAATTCCTCAGATTCCCGGACATAAACGAAGCCCCGCGAAATAATATCCGGTCCTGAAACCGCTTTGCCTTTATGCATCGTGCAAACCACAATGAAAAGGCCATCCTCGGATAATCGTTTCCGGTCGTTGAGAACAATATTGCCGATGTCCCCGACACCTAGTCCATCAACCAAAACAGGCTCGGCCTGAGTTTTTCCAACCACCTGGACACTGCGTTTGTCAATCTCCAGAATATTGCCATTTTCAGCAATAAACGTTCTTTCCTTATTCATTCCCACATTTTGGGCCAGCTCAGCATGCTGCATCAGCATCCGGCTTTCTCCATGAACCGGCAGAAAATGCTTTGGCTTGACCAAGGTGATCATCAGTTTCAATTCTTCCTGTCGAGCATGGCCGGAAACATGAATTTCGGCAAAACGGCCGTAAATAACGTCCGATCCCAGTTCCACCAGTTTATTAATAACTTCGGAAACCATTTTCTCGTTCCCCGGTACCGGCGAAGCTGAAATAATAACCATATCTTCTTTTTTAATCGTCAGGTGACGGTGCTCACCCAATGCCATTCTTCCCAGCGCCGCCATGGGCTCGCCCTGGCTACCGGTGGTGATGATGACCAATTCTTTATCCTTATAATTCTTGATGTCTTTTAACTGGACCAGTAAATTCGCCGGCACTTTCATATAGCCTAAATCCATGGCCACTTCGCTGACGTTTTCCATGCTGCGGCCACATATTACAACCTTACGGTTATATTCAACTGCGGCATCAATCACCTGTTGTAGCCGATGCACATTGGACGCAAAAGTGGTTACGATAATTCGGCCTTTCGCTCCCCGAAACAGGTTGTACAAGGTCGGCCCGACAGTACTCTCCGAGGGCGTAAAACCAGCCCCTTCAACGTTGGTACTATCCGACATCAGCAGATCCACACCCTGGGATCCAATCTTGGCAAATCGCTGCAAATCGATTATTTCGCCGCCAATGGGATGATAGTCGATTTTAAAATCGCCAGTATGGACAACGGTCGCTGCGGCACATTTGATACACAGTCCTACCGCATCCGCAATACTGTGATTGACCCGAATAAATTCCACATTGAATTCACCAATATCAACCCGTTCTTTGGGCTTCACGATAATCCTTGTGGTTTTCGTCAGCAAACCGTGCTCTTTCAGCTTCTTATCGATCAGACCCATGGTAAACTTGGTTGCATAAATCGGTATATTTATCTTCCGTAACAGGTAAACGAGGCCCCCAATGTGATCTTCGTGTCCATGGGTAATGACCACTCCTCTAACCTTTTCCTGGTTTTCAATAATATAATTGAAATCCGGCAGGACGATATCGATGCCAAACATATCGTCATCGGGAAACTTCAGCCCGCAATCGACAAGAATGATGTCATCCTTGTACTCAAATACGTTCAGATTTTTTCCGATTTCTCCCAGTCCTCCCAATGGTATCAATCTCAGCTTATCTTTGTTTTTCTGAGCCTGAGGTTTTCGTCTGGATCGTGAACGCCCTTTTATCCTTTGGGTTTCTGATGTTATTAAGTTTTTGTGTTCAGTCAAATTTTTCTCCCTTCGATATTGCATAACAATCCGAACAATATCCGTACACCTTAAGTTCGTGATTGATTATCATAAAGTTCTTCTTTTCTTCTATTTCTTTTTCAAGCGCTTCCAGGAAATCGTCTTGCATTTCGATAACCTTTCCGCATTTTAAGCAAATCAAGTGATGATGCCAATGTTTTTCATCCAGCTCGCAGAGTTCGTACCGAGCAAAGCCATCATCAAAATTACGTTTGGTAATGAGTCCCATTTCTTCTAATATTTGCACCGTTCGATAAATGGTCGACATTCCCACATCAGGATTGCGCTGTTTAACACCCAGAAATAACTCCTCAACACTAAAGTGCTGCTCCCTGAAGGTCATCAGAACCTCAATGGTAACCCGCCGTTGCGGGGTTACTTTGTTTCCTCTTTTTCGGAGTGCATCAACAATTTGTTCTTCGTTATTCACGGTTGTCACACCTCTTCTTCAGTTTCTTCTGATAAAACAGTTACAGGCAACGCTCCGATCATTTTTATGTTTACTCCATCAATATCACAGGAAAGCGCACGGATCTCTTTTCCCAGACTATGACATTGACCCAATAAACGTAAAAACTTGGGTTCATGATTTGATTCGGTTGAAGCGATTTTGCATCATTCTGTTGCACAACAAAAACAACACCGGAAACAAGAAGCTCACTCATGCGACCGTATGGTCACATGAGCGGCGATCGCTTCCTGATTAATTCTTACCTTGAAAAACATTAGGCTGGTTAAGAACACCCGCTTTAGAGGGGTATTTACTCAACTTCACCTTCATCTTCGTCTTCATCAAAATCTTCGTATTCTTCGTCCATAATGCGATCGTATTCTGCTTCAATTAAAGCAAATTCGGCTTCATCTTCAACGGGTACCAGAATTTCACCGTCTTCATCTTCATCGATAAAGAAGGCGAAGACATCATCACTTTCTTCACCTTCGGTTAAAAGCACATAAGTCTTTTCACCAAGAGGAAACGAGATTTCTAAATCAAACTCTCTTGCAACGCCATTTTCATCTTCTAAAATAATTTTTTCTTCCATATCAACTTCTCTTTCATTTTTATTTTTTTCGCTCATAATCTTTAGATTATACCTTTTTATGCTTAAACAATCCATTATTTATGAACTATTTGACCGTCCGATCCATATAGGATTGAAGAATCATCTGGGCAGCCAGCATATCGATATAATCTTTGCGGTTCTCCCGGGAAACATTGCCTTCAATTAACACTTTTTCAGACCAGGATGAGGTTAAACGTTCATCAACATAGATGATTTCAATCTTCAGCCGTTTCTTGATAAATTGGCAAAAGTTCATGGTTTTCCGGGTCTGAGCGGATTCTGAACCATCCATATTCAGTGGCAGACCTGCCACTACTTTGTTGATCTCGTATTTTGCAATCAATTCGCGAAATGCTTCTAAATCATCATCCCGGGTTTTGCGTTTGAGGGTCATCACTCCCTGAGCAGTTATCTGCAATGGATCCGTTACAGCAACCCCAATCCGTTTATCACCGACATCAATTCCTAAAATTCTTTCCATTCATTATCCCATCTTTTTATTATGACTGTCTTAAATCACTTTGATACAAAAATCATCACAGGCCGTGCTGCAGTAGCAGCAGAGTACACATTTCTGTTGATCAACTTGAGCTTTCCCCGCAACTATGGCCAGAGCCTGCTGGCGGCAGCGAGCTACACATTCCCCGCAGCCGCTACACCAGTCACTGATATGCAACTTTTTAGGAGCAACAGAAACCGCCGTCTCCAAAGCTTCGGGGATCGCTTCACCATTGAATTTTTTCACATTATACCGCACTTCATCCACCGATTGAACCCCAATGGCAATGGCGTCCAAATCGCTTAAATTTAAAACATACTCAAAACTGGCCTGTTTTTGGGAAAGCAGATTTCCGCCACCTAAGGGTTTCATCGCGTAAATTCCCTTTCCCAATGCTTTAGCCTGATGGATGGCGGCTACCATTTCCGAAGCGGTACCATCTTCAATACCAATTCCGGTTAAATTGATCAGCGGATGAATCACTTCCAGCTCCAAAAACTGATTCGCCCCGTAAACCCCTTCCACCCGATGGGTGGAAATGCCAATGGCTCTGACTTT